>CAJYIL010000177.1 GCA_913774795.1 Pseudobdellovibrionaceae bacterium | reverse complement strand
CGTCATCATGATCTCGGATGCTGACGATGTGAGCTCGATCGCTCCGTCGAAGTTAAAACAGATCTTGAGCCAATCGAAACAGGGCGACTCATCGATGTACTCGACGTACGCGGTTCTTTCGCTCTCGAACTCTTGCGCAAAAGACCCCGGGAACCGCAAAGACCCGAACGCTCGCGTGCTGAATTTGTTGAGCATCACCAATGGTCGCAACTATCAAAAGAATCACGCGTTTGACCTCTGTGCTTCGAACTACGGTTCGAAACTCGCAGAAGCCGGCCGCATGATCGCGAAACAAGCGGCCGATAAGCCAGCGAAGATCCAGCTCGAAGAGATCCCGGAAGACGGAACGCTGAAGGCGACGATCAACGGCACCGTCGTTTACGACGACGCTCGCCGAGGTGACGGCTCGAATAAGTGTAAGTACGATTCGTTCTACTACGCTTTGACTTGTCCATCGACTATCATGGAAGGCCAACCTGTCGACGCACAGATCGACGTGTCGTATACGGCGGTTGATCCAAGCCGCATCGGAACGCCGCGCACAAAATCTAGTCTCGAGTAATCTTCACGAGATCGGTGCCTCGCACATCGGCGAGGCGCGTGACCGAACAATCGAACAATTCAATACGGGCGGATGTGAAAGCATCACGCCCGTGTTTTTTCCCGGACTTCATCAGAAGGTACGCTCGACCTCCGATCTTCAATGCATTGCGGATTCCGCGCAGGAGATTCGAAGGCCCGGCATCGAGAAAGAAGCGCGCGCGGTTATTCACTTCGACCGAGCTTAAACTGCCTTCGCCTTTTAGAAAATAAGGCGGATTCGAAATGATCAGATCGTAACGTGAAGCAAACTCTGCAGACTCGAGCGTCGAGAAATTCGCCTCGATCCAAGTCCCATTGAAGCCCGTGATCTCGACGTTACGCTGAAAGTGCGGCGCGAAGGCAGGCTGCACGTCGAGAAAATCGAAATCGGGTTGTTTGAAGACCCTCGAGCCTTTCGTGTCGTGAGAGTCGAGAGAGTCTCGCAGCGCGTGCATCAACTCAAAACCCATTACGCCGCAACCGGCGCAAACATCGAGCGCGCGCAGACGGGCCGCATCACCTGATAACGACAGAGCCAGAGGCGAGCGCTGAAGATCGCGAGCAATCTCACGAGGCGCGAGAATCGAATCCTGGCAGAAGCGGTAGGCCTCTGGCTGAGAATATTCAAACGAGAATCTGGACATCGGTTTCACAGATAGCCGAAACCCAACCCTCGAGCAACGGTCCTGTCGTCTTTACGAGCGAGTCTCCAGGAGCTCTTCGACTTTGACCGGAAGTTCGCGCACCCGCACTCCGGTTGCGTGATAGACCGCAGCCGTGATCGCCGGCGCCACTCCAGCTAATCCGATTTCACCGACACCTCGAGCTCCGTATTCATTCACCGCTTTATCCGGATAATCCAAGAAGGTGACATCCATCTCGGGACAATCGGCGTGTGTTGCGACGATGTAATCCGCCAGGTTTTTATTTACGGGGTCTCCGTAGCGAGCATCGTACTCAGCCTGCTCGAAGAGAGCCATGCCGACGCCCATCACGATCGCGCCCTCGATTTGGTTTTTAGCGGGCTGATAATTGATGATTCGACCTCCATCGATCACCGTAACGACGCGGCGAACGCGAAGCCGTGCGAGAAGGGGATTCCAGCCGATCTCGATGAAATGGCAGCCAAAGGATTTCGTTGCTGGTTTACCTTTCTCCGATGGCCCGAATGTTCCTTTCGCAGTCCCGGCGCCCGTCACGATCCCGAGGTTGAACTCTTTCATCAGTTTATCGTAGGCGATTTTCTTCTTCGTTTTCTTGGAGAGGATGACGCCGTTTTCGAACGTAAGATCGTCTGGCTTCTCTTTGTAGACTGGCGACTTTTCCCATTTCGTCGCGGCCGTTTTCAAACGCGTCACCGCTTCTTTCACGGCTTGAATTGTCGCGGGAATCATCGACCCTGTCGCCATCGACCCGCCCGCTAGAGGACCCGGCGGCAAAGCAGAATCACCGATTTCGACTTCGATGCGGTCGTACGGGAGCCCCGTCTCCTCGCGGATAATCTCGGCGCAGACGGTGTACATGCCTGTTCCGATATCGTGCGTGCCGGAGATGATTTTGCATTTTCCGTCGGGATGAAACTCGACCGAGACCGAGGCATCGACGCGCTTGGCCTGCCAGGTGCAGGCCGCCATGCCCCAACCTAAAACTTCATCGCCGTCCCGCATACTGCCGACGGAAGCGTTACGTTTGGACCAGCCAAATTTCTTCGCACCCAAGCGTAGACACTCGACGAACTTGCGAGACGAGTAGGGTGATCCATTCGACAGATCGACTTGCGTATCGTTCAAAATCCGCAGTTCGACCGGATCCATTTTTAATGCGATCGCCAGCTCATCCATTGCGCTTTCGAGAGCGTACAGACCAGGAACCGCACCAGGACCCCGCATCGATGTCGGAACTCCTTGATTTCTTCGCGCCAGCGATGAGTTCACCGAGCAGTTTTCAACCTTGTACAATGAGCCGCTCACTTCGCCGCAATTCTCTTTGTAATCATCGAGCATGCTTCCTTGAGTCGTGTAGTCATGTTCGAGCGATTGCAAACTTCCATCCGCAGACGCACTGATACGAACGCGTTGCTGCGTGCGGGGGCGGTGGCCCACGTTTGTAAACTCATGCTCGCGTTCGACGTGAATCTTAACGGGGCGTTTCAGTTTGCGCGAGAGGGCGGCGGCGATCGGTGAGTGATTCCAGCACCAGAGTTTTCCTCCGAAGCCAGAGCCCAAGAACTTCGTGATCACGCGGACGTTCTCTCTCGGAATCCCCATCATCTGGGCGATCACGTTTTGGTGAGTGCCGACAGCTTGCGACGTTTCCCACATCGTGAGTTTGTCGCCGTTCCACGAGGCGACAGTTCCGTGGAGTTCGATCGCATTGTGAACCTCCATGGGCGTCACGTAAGTTTGATCGATCTTGACCGCCGCTTTCTCGAACGCCGCTCGGGCGTCTCCGCGCTTTGACTCGGACTTTTTGAGATCTTCTGGTTCAAGATCGAGGGCGACGTTTGGTTTCTCGATTTCGTAAGTCGCCTTGACAGCGCGGGCCGCGGCCATCGCAAGTTCGTAAGTTTCGGCGACCGCAACCGCGATGAATTGGTTGTAGTAGCGAATCACATTGTCTTCAAACGGAGGACGAGTCTCGTCGACACGCGAGCTCATGCCTTCGCCCGGCGCCACTCGGTAAAGAGGCCCAATGCTCCCGTGGCCAAACACGCCGATCACCCCTTTCATCGAGGTAGCGGCCTTCGTATCGAGCGATTTCAAACGACCTTTGGCGATGGTTGCGCCGATCGGTACGGCATACACCATGCGGTCGAGATGAATGTCTGTCGTATAAGTCGCGCGGCCTGTCGTCTTCAACGGCGCATCGATTCGTGGAACAGCTTTTCCGGTGTAGACCTTGATTCCGTCTTCTGTTCCCTGGCTCACATACGCGTGCGGAGAAATTTTGATCGGAGCATCTTGTTGGTTTTTTTGTTCTTCAGCCATCGGTTATGCCTTCGTGATGTGAGTCAGGGCTGCGACGAGACAGCGTTTTGCGAGTTCAACTTTGAATGCGTTCATGCTTTGGGGTTTTGCATCGCGAACAGCGAGGTCAGCCGCGCGCGCGAAGAGTTCAGGTGAAGCATTTTGACCTTCGAGCATTTTTTCGACCTCGAGAAGTCGCCAAGGTTTGGCTCCCACTCCGCCCATCGCGAGACGAACGCGTTCGATGCGGCCTTCCGAAACTTTCGCGACAACGGCCGTTGATGCGAGGGCAAATTCATACGATGCACGGTCACGGAGCTTTAGATAATAAGACTTCGAGCCCGATGGAGGAGCGTCGATGGACACGCCCGTGATGAGCTCGCCTTCGCGAAGAACGGTTTCTTTCTCCGGCGTATCTCCGGGCAACAGATAGAAATCGTTAAGCGCAACTTCACGTTTAGCGCCAGCGGATTGCAAATGAACGCGCGCTTCAAGTGCCATGAGTGCGACGTTCTGATCAGAGGGATGATTCGCGATACACTTTGAGCTCACCCCAAGAATCGCGAGGTTTCGATTGTAGCCGTCGATGGCCGCACACCCGGAGCCTGGTTGACGCTTGTTGCAAGGCTTCGATGTATCCCGGAAGTACACGCAGCGTGTTCGCTGCAAGAGGTTTCCTGCCGTCGAGGCTTTGTTCCGGAGTTGCGCTGATGCGCCCGCCAAGATCGCTTGAGAGAGAGCCGCGTAATCTTTCTTCACGATTTCGTGGTTGGCGACGTCGGCGTTCTTGGCAGCCGCGCCGATCATGAGTCCAGTTTTTGTTTTCTCGATTTTCTCAAGGGGAAGACGGCCGACATCGATGATCGCCTTCGGCGTTTCAACGTCGAGTTTCATGTGGTCAATGAGGTTGGTGCCTCCGCTCAAAAAACGGCCCGGCATTTTGAAAACGTCATCGAGGGTCGAGGCACGGCGGTAAGTAAACTGTTGCATCGATTAACCTCTCCGCGCCTGCTTGATCGCAGCCATGATGTTTTTGTAGGCCCCGCAGCGGCAGATGTTTCCAGACATCGCATCGGCGATTTCGGCATCCGATTTCCCGATCGGCTCTTTCAGGAGAGCGGCCGCCGACATGATTTGTCCTGGCGTGCAATAGCCGCACTGGAAACCGTCGTGATCGCAGAACGCTTTTTGAACCGGATGAAGTTTGTCTCCGTTCGAGAGTCCTTCGATCGTCGTGATCTCATCGCCCTCGTGCATGCACGCGAAACTTAAACACGAATTCACCCGGCGACCGTTGACGTGAACGGTGCAAGCGCCGCATTGGCCGTGGTCACAGCCTTTTTTGGTACCGGTGAGATGAAGGAGATCTCTCAAAGCATCGAGAAGTGAAACACGAGGTTCGACTTTGAGGCTCTGGGTTTTCCCGTTTACTTTGAGCGTGACCGGAATTGCGTCGGGTGCCGTAAAGGTGGCCTGAGCTTCTTGGTCGGGGGGAGCGGCTTTTGAAAGCAGGGGGGCTGCGGTGACCGCGACTCCGGTCACTCCGGCCTGTTGAAGAAACGAACGTCGACTTGCACTGGTTAGCCCCGGGATTTCTTTTGACATGGCTCACTCCTCAAAGATGAAAACGCTTTGAGAAGTGTAGCGGCCCCGAACAACAGTGCCTCGTTTAGAATTGGTCGCAATCGACCGGTCGCGGCTGCTAGAGGCGAAAAGTCTCTTAGTCAGATTTCAATTCGGTCCAGAGTCGATCGTAGAGACGAGTGGCTTCACCAACATCGTGGATCGATTCCATCTTACTCATGACTTCTTTTGACGGGAAGAGAGCCTTGTTTTCAGCGAGCTCTTTCGGGAGTCTGGCTTTGGTCGAAAGCAAGACCGGGCCCGATAAGCACGACGTCACGAACGCAAGATTCGTTTCTGGTTTTAAGAAGTAGTTCATGAGCACGTGGGCTTCGCGAACGTTCTTTGCTGATTTCAAAATGACCATGTTGTCGATGTTCTTGGTCCCGCCGTCTTCCATGATCACGTACTCGATATGGTTACCGCCTGCTTTGCGGTTCGCGCGAAGGGCGTCCATCGAATACGCGTGCGCCACCGCGATCTCTTTGGTGACCAGAGGATCGATCGTTTCGGAGCGGAACATTTTAAGGCGTGGGCGAAACGCCTTCAGCGTCGCTTGGGCCTTTGCGAGATCTTCGGGCGAGGTTGCGTTGACCGAAAGCCCGTTGGCTTTCAGGGCAGTCGCCGTGACCTCGCGAACGTCATCGAGGAACGAGATTTTGCCTGCTAAATCAGCTTTGGCGAAAACATCTTTCCAGCTTTTGATGTCGCCTTTGTAGAGGTCACGGTTGATCGCGATGCCGGCCGTTCCCCAAGCGTAAGGTAATGAGACTGTATTTTCGGGGTCGAACGACTGTTTCAAAAACTGTGGATCAAGGCCGCTGGCATTCGGAATCTGAGATTTGTCGAGAGCTTGGATGAGTTTCAGCTTCGTCAGAACGTCGACCATGTAGTCACTCGGAATAGCGACGTCGATCCCGCCGGCTCCGGCTTGAACTTTGGCCAAAAGCTCTTCGTTTGAAGCGTAATGTGAGAGTTTAACGGTGATGCCGGTCTCTTTTTTGAAATCGGCTTCGAAATTGTCGGGGAGGTAAGTGCCCCAAATCGCGAGGTTCACTTCGCCCGACGTCGCTTTTGACGAACCTGCGGGAGCGCCCTGATTGTCAGTCGACTTGGTACATCCTGTTAAGGCTACAAGAACGGCGGCCAAGGCTACGGCAACTCTCGACATATTCACGATTTCCCTTTAGTTTGCGCAGGCTCAATTATGTTGGAAATCCGGTCTATCCAGAAAACTTTTGGCAGTCAAACTGCGCTCGACGCGATCGACCTCAAGATCGAAGAAGGCGAGTTCTTTTCGCTTCTCGGCCCTAGCGGCTGCGGGAAGTCGACACTCTTACGTCTTCTCGCCGGCCTTGAGTCGGCGACCAGCGGTGAGATCTACTGGAAAGGTCAGCGCATCGATCAATTGCCGGCGCGTTTGAGACCCTTCAACATGGTCTTCCAGAAGTACGCGCTCTTCCCTCATCTTTCGGTCGCCGAAAATGTGGCCTTCGGCTTACAGCTCAAAAAGGTTGCGCTCGCTGAGATTCGCTCGCGAGTCGATGAAGCTCTGGCTCTCGTGAATCTTCAGGGCTTCGAAGATCGTAAACCCGAAACTCTCTCCGGCGGCCAGCAACAACGGGTGGCGCTGGCGCGTGCTCTGGTCAATCGACCATCGATCGTTCTACTCGACGAGCCGCTTGGAGCGCTTGACCAAAAGCTTCGCGAAAAGATGCAAGCCGATCTCCGGTTGCTCCAAAAGCGCTTGGGTCTCACATTCATCTTCGTCACGCACGACCAAGAAGAGGCCATGATTCTCTCTGACCGCATCGCGGTCATGAACGCCGGCCGCCTGGAGCAAGTCGCGACTCCGCGCGAACTCTTCGAAAATCCATCTTCGCTCTTCAGTGCTCGCTTTATCGGCGGTCGAAACGAGTTAAGCGGGCGCGCGATCGCCGGCGGCTTCGAGATGGCGGGCCGCACGCTCGAAGGGATAAGCCGTTGCCAAGAACTCTCACAGCGCGGAGCCGGTGCTTCGGTCTGCGCGTTCGTGCGGCCTGAGATGCTGCGAGTTTCTGGAATGAGCGAAGGCGCAAACGCGCTGAGCGGCCGCATCGTTCAAATCCTCTTCCGTGGTTCAAAATCAGAGGTGATGATTGAAACCGCAGAAGGTGTTTCGCTCCGTTCAATGATGGATCCCTCTGAGGCGTCGTCGCTCCGCGTGGGAAGCGAAGTCGCGTTGCAGTTTGCGCCTCACGATACGCATCTGTTTTGGGCCGGACCTCAATGACGCAAGACAAGTCAGCGGTTCGCTTCTTAGGCTGGGCGCCTTTGACCTGGTACATCGTCTTCCTGATGTTTCCTCTCACGATCGTGGCCGCGACGGCGTTTGCGACCCGCGGGCTCTACGGAGGTATCGAGTGGTCATTCACTCCTGCCAACTTCGCTCGCGCCTTTGATCCTCTTTACGTTTCGATTTTGATGCGTTCGTTTCTTCTTTCACTCGGAACGACGTTCGCCTGTTTCCTCTTGGGTTTTCCCTTTGCGTACTCGATGGCCACAGCGAGCGAACGAATGCGCAACATTCTCATCATGCTGATCGCCATTCCGTTTCTCACGAACCTCGTGATCCGGATTTGCGCCCTCAAAGCGTTCACGTCGTTCGATGGTCCGTTGGCGAGTTTATTGACGTTGCTTCACGTAAAATTTGATCCGTATGCCCTTTCGCAAAACGGGCCGCTCGTCGCCTTCGGGATGGTGTCGACGTATATGCCATTGATGGTTTTTCCTCTGTACGCATCGCTTGAGCGCTTTGATTTTACGCTCGTCGAAGCGGCGGAGGATCTCGGCGCGACCTTCTGGCAGATCGCAACTCGCATCGTGATTCCTTCGTTGAAGGGTGCCATGCTCTCCGGTCTTCTGCTCGTGTTCATTCCAGCGATGGGCGAATTCTTAATTCCTGATTTGCTCGGAGGCGCGAAGGTCATGCTCGCGGGCAATCTCGTGAGCGAACAGTTTCTCAAAGCGCGCGACTGGCCGTTTGGTTCGGCGCTCTCCGCACTGTTGATGATTCTCTTAAGCCTCGTCGTGATCGCGATTCGCCGACTCGAAAAGAGAGTGCAATGACCGAACGCATTCGCCCGAAAGCGCCGCGCGCGCTTCAGATGATTTTGCCGGTTGTTTTACTCGCGCTCTATTTGCCATTGGTCGTGATGATCACAGGATCTTTCAAAGGCTGGACGCTCGATTGGTACATCGAGCTGTTCCAAGATCCGACTTTGTTTCAGGCTTTGTTGCGTTCGGTGATGGTTGCGACTTCGTCGGCCACGCTGTCGACGGTGCTTGCGATTTCTGCGGCGCTCGCTCTCGAGAAATTTGTCTTCGCGGGGCGCTGGCCGATGCGCATTCTCTCGACGATTTCGTTGATGCTCCCGGAGCTCGTGCTGAGCTTGAGTTTGCTCAGCTGGTTCTCTGTTCTTCACTGGGAACTTTCGCTGGCGACCGTCGTGGTCGCCCACATCACTTTGGTTTTGCCGTTTGCGATTTTGATCATTGCCGCTCGTTTAACGTCGATGGATGCGGCGGTTGAAGATGCCGCTCGCGATCTTGGCGCTGGTGAGTGGGAGGTCTTGAGTCGCGTGACGCTTCCGCTTTTAAAGCCGGCGATCATCTCGGCGTTTACGCTCTCGTTTCTTCTTTCGTTCGATGACTTCCTAGTGACCTACTACACGAACGGGGCGGGGAACGACACGCTTCCCGTAAAGCTCTATGCGCTCATGAAGTCGGGCCTTTCTCCGAAGGTGCAGGCGCTGTCGTCGCTCATGCTTCTGGTTTCGGTCGGGCTGGTCATTTTGCTCATTAAATATCGGCCCAAAGAGGGCCCAGAGTCCTGAAAAGAGTTCCTGATCCCGTGGGTCTCCGGCGCTAGGTCGCGAGGGACTGGGGCATGAATTTCGAACTGTCTTCAGGCATGACAGACGCCTTTAATCGTTCGATTTTAAAAGCTTTGGCCCTCTACGGTGGGGCTCTCTTGGCGGCGCTTGCGTTCAGCTCCTATGTGCAAGCTCTCGATGCCGAGCCGCCGTTGCCAGACTCCGCGATGCCTCTGCGTTTTTCACGAGCGTGCGAGCCGGGTCAGCGCTTGACGATCGCGGCTGTGGGCGATGTTCTTCCGCACGAAAATCTCGCGCTCCAAGCGTACGCATCACGCATTGGCTTTCAGAGTCTTTGGCCGAAGGTTGCGCCTTACGTGCAGCAAGCAGATATCGCATATGCGAATCTCGAGGGGCCGGCAGCCTCTGGAGTTTCAGGTCGCGGGGTTTTATCGGTCGATCCAGGTCCCACGCTTGATCGCAATGTCTACACGGGCACCGATCTCATGTTCAACTATCACCCGCGCATTATCAGTGATTTGCAGACGAGCGGATTCGACGTGCTGTCGATCGCAAACAACCACTCGCTCGATCGCTCCTCGGTCGGTGTGGATCGCACGATCGATGCGCTTCGTGAGCGAGGTATGTCGTACTCAGGTGCCCGTCGCACAGATGATCCTTCGGCACCGCTTGAAGTTGTTTTGGATCGCGGTGGTTTTCGTGTAGCGTTCATCGCGTGCACCGATGTCTACAATGGCCGCGATCCAAAACACTTGATCACGTCTTGCTCAGGCGATTTCTCCCGGATCGCCTCGACGATTCAGCGCTTGAACCAGGATCGTTCGATCGATGCGGTGATCGTCACGCCGCACTGGGGTGTTGAGTACAAGCACATCGCGACCGGCGGTCAGCGCTCGTTGGCGCGTCGGTTGTTGGATGCAGGCGCCTCGGCCGTCATTGGCTCGCATCCTCACATGCTTCAAGAGGTTGAGTCGTACGTGACTCGTGACGGCCGCGAGACGGTGATCGCTTACTCTCTCGGGAACTTCGTGAGCTGGCAGGGCAAGGTGCCGGGTCAAAAGACGACTCTTCTCTTGTTCGTGGGTCTCACGAAGCGCCCCGGCGAGCGTGCGTGGGTCAACGGAGTCTCGGCGTTGCCGCTTTGGATGGATCGCAATCCGAATTCGATCAACCTCGTTGAGACATCGACTCAGGTTCAACGTACGAATGCGATGACGATCGTTTCGCGGC
>CAJYIL010000176.1 GCA_913774795.1 Pseudobdellovibrionaceae bacterium | reverse complement strand
TCAGCTTCCTTTTTCGAATTCGATGAACGGACTTTATTTTGGCGCGGCAGGAGCGAGACGTCCATCGGCCGCAGCATTCGTGCACAAATGTGAACAACCCGTCACTGGAGATGCCGTTAACTCGTGCTGTCGGCGAGATCCTTCAAATATTGGTTTTCAACGACGGTTTTGAGTCGTCATAGTGTGGGCATGAGCACATGGACTCCCATCGGAAACGCCCACGATCTTCAGACCGAACTCACGCACAACCTAAACGGCCTCAAAGAGCTCGATTTCGACGGAAAAAAAATCGTCCTGAGTTTCTACGAAGGCCAATTCGGTGCGCTCAACAATAAATGTAATCACATGGGCGCGCCGCTCGCGAAAGGCAAGCTCAAGAAAGGTTGCGTGGAGTGTCCTTGGCACTACTGGCACTTCCAACACCAAACGGGCGAAGGCGTGCTCACCGAAATGAATCGCAACTACGTTGCGAACCCCGGCACGGTCCCTACGTTTCCTCTCAAGATTGAAAACGGAACATTATTTATTAACCTTGAGGGCGAATCTGAGCGCCAGAAGGCGGAATTCAAATCGTCTTCAAATCTTGCGCGCGAAGTGAAGCGTGAACCGGGCCCACTCCGAGTGCTAGGTCTCTCCACGACTGTCATGGATCCTGAGTATCCGAGGTACTCAACTTCCGAAGACTTACTGATTTCAGCGTTGGATCGTGCGAGAGCCGAACTCGGCGTCGAGACGCGCACGCTGAAGTTAGCCGAGCTCAATTTTCGGCACTGCGAAGGCTTTTACTCAAAGTCTGAGCGCGCGTGCACGTGGCCGTGCTCCATTACGAAAATTGATCCGAATGATCAAATGATTCAAGTTTATGAAAATCTCGTTCATTGGTCGGATATCGTCATCGTCTCGACCCCGATTCGCTGGGGAAACGCGAGTTCGCTCTATTACAAAATGGCTGAGCGCTTGAACAGCGTTCAGAATCGTCTTCTGGTCGAAGATAAGCGACTTATCAAAAACAAAACGGCGGGATTCATTATCACTGGCGGCCAAGACAATATTCAGTCGGTCGCAGGTGAGATGCTCAACTTCTTCGGGGAGCTCGGTTTCGTTATGCCGGCCTTCCCTTACGTCGCGCACTCGTTAGGTTGGTCGGCAGAGAAGATGGAAGCGAATATGGATTTTGTTCGCTCAAACCAAGCGCTCCATGACGGCGCCTTCGCGCTCGTGAAACGAAACGTCGAGCTAGCTGGTCAGTTGGTAGGCTCGGCATCCGGTGTCAGTTCAGTAAAAACAAATTAGGCGTTCGCTGATTGTTCACGAAAGGCCCAGGCTTGGGCCATTCTTTCGCTTTTAAAGAATCGCACCCCGCCAGTCGCAAACGGGATCGACGTGAGCCAAAGCCACGTTCTTCTTGGGCCGATGTAGGCGATGCGATCGGTTTTCCTGAAGTACCGAAGATCGAACTTCGCGTCTTCCCAGATGGCTCCGAAGCTTAAGCGCTGAACCTGCATGATATCGACAACAGCCGAGAACGATCCTCGAGCCGCGACAATCGCCTTTGCTGAGGGCAAAACCTGCCGGTAATCACGCGCGGTAATTTCACCCGAGGCTCGAAGTCGAAGGCCCAGAGGTGTGATTTCGAGGATTTCTATCATCTTGTGCGTTTTGAAAAATGGCGGAGCCTGAGAGATTCGAACTCTCGGTAGGGTATTAGCCTACACACGCATTCCAGGCGTGCGCCTTAAGCCACTCGGCCAAAGCTCCGTTGGGACGACTCTTCGAGTAGCATTGGTTGAGTGCGGGTGTCCAGGCTTACGGCGATGTGAGGCAGGGCTGACTCCACGTCCCGCTCACATACCGCGCATAGGCGTAGAACCATTCGATCCGGCCTACTCGTGGAGGCACCGGCGTTTCATTCGCGAGTGTCATGGGCGTTCGACCATCGACACGAAAGCACCACCCGAAAGCTTTCATTTCTGTATCGGAGATGACCTCGAGGTCTTGACCGTGACCAAACATCGACGTGATCCCGTAAACGCCGCCGGTATACGGAACTTCGTACTGCTCAAGCACGTCGATGGTGATTGCGCCAACGGTTGCGCCTGTTGATCTCGTTTCGGCCTCAAAGAGTGTCGCGCCCTTTTGATCAAGGACGCTCACCGTCAGAGCCTGACAGTTTAATGAAAGAAAAAAAGCGAGCAGCCACATCTTAGAACGTGTTGTAGCAATTTTTTTTCGTCACGATCTTATCGGAGTCACGAACGAAGTACTGACATGAGTATTCGTTGTAATGGAGCGTGAGCCACGTGTGAGGGACCGGACTTTGGTTCTCGTCAGGCAACTGAGTGTGCGTGATCTGAACGTTGAGAATGCGGTTCATCGTGCAGAGTTCTTCGGTCGAATACTCGAGGTTACGGGCAACCGTACGAATCGCGTCGACCTCGAGCTGATTTTTCATATATCGGTGACAGAGGGGCCCAAAGGCGAAAGCCGGCTGCGTGCTGATGATGAGTGCGATAAGAGCGTTGAGCATGTGTCTCCCTCAAGTTAAGTGGGAATGCTGTACCTCTTGAGAGAGAGAGGGCGCAACTCTTACGCGCCCGCCTGCCATTTCGTTTTCAATTACCGATTTATTTTACGAGGAATTTTACGACCACACCGCAGACCGTGATCAGGCCGACGATCGCGACGACTCTGAGGCTGATTTCAGTCATCTGCGCTTGAGGGATCAGACCCAAGACGGCCGCGCATGCAAGGCAAGTCAAGGTGAGAACCAAAATAGCTAACATGATTCGAATCAGTCTCATGGCCTAACGATGACCGAAACAAAATCGTCTAGCAATCGAATCTTCGGTCACGCAGGACCAATGCCTATCAAGCCAGATTTAGCTAAGTGATCGCTGCTGGCCTAGCCGGAAGATGTCGTTTGAGGAGTGTACGTGTTCTCCGAAAGAGCGCGTGAGCCAGACAGTTTAAGTCTAGCTCGCGCGCTTGATTGAACGGAGAGATCCAACACCGAGGGATGCCACTTCTTCAGCACGCAACACGATGGCGGAATCAGGTTCATTCACTTGGCTCGCGATCATCTCGCGCACGCGTTGCAATGTGCCGTCGCAATCGATCCAGGTTGGAATTTTCATCAGTCCATTTTCGCCATGATTGAAGGCGGGCTTCATCGCTCCGCGCAGAAGCGCAGCCTTGTATTTGAGATGAGTGGCACTCGTCAGAACGATGGGAAGACGCCGTTCAAGATCGTCGATGCACTTCGACATCTCTTCGAGAGCGTTCGCAATTTTTACGCTCTCGAGAGGGAAAAGAACCACGAGTGAATTTTCTTCGGCCCGAATCACTTCGCCATCATTCAAACGCGAGATCGTCCAGAGGTGCGAAACGACCGTGCTCATGACCTGTCGATCACTCGAAAAGCGCTGAACGTCGAATTGAAGCACCCAGCCTTCGACTTTCTCCGGTAATTGCGTCATGCGATGGTAGTTCGACGAAGGTGCCATCTCGATCAGTGACGCCTTTGTCTGGTGCGATTTTGTGAAGACGCGAACGAGGCCTACAAGGAGTACGAGATTCATCCATCGCGCGCCGACGACATAAAACCCGGATTGATGACGGGACTCGATCCAGTAACAGACGGCGGTCAGAATCATCGAGATCACCGTGAGCAAAAGAAACTGCGTACGAGTTTTCGACGAGTAACGCATTTTCTTGAGCCGGAATGAAATGGCTCCCGCACTGACAAGATACGTGAGCGGTAAAATCCAACCGGTGAGTAAGTTGACACCGGTCGCTTCGATCCAACGAGACAGATTTAGAAGGTTCGGAATCACGAGAATCGCGGCAAGCGCCGCGATCTCTACTCGCGAAGTCGTGCGCACTCCTTTTAAAAGCGTCCAGGTCAAACGCCCGACGAAGACGGCTTCAAGTAAGAGTAGCGAGAAGAAAACCGACTCATACCGGTTGACGGAGAAAATCTGAAACGACAGATCGACCGACAAAAGCGTTGTGAGCGCGACCAAGAGAGACAGTTGGGTGGCAACGGCGTAATCGCGCGTACGACCGGTTTTAGAAATCGACCATAAGAATGCGCCGATCAAAAGAAAGAGCGCGACGGCGATCAGGTGTTGGCTGGTCGAGAAGAACACCGTCGAACGAGTCAGCTCGTCTGCGCCAAGTGCGGTGAAGAAGCCCTCCTTCGATTCGGCGGTCCTTTCAGGGAGAGGCTGATGCGGATACGGAAAGACACCGAGCGCGATCGAAAGATCTTTCCCGTCAACCAACCGACTCTTCGGGAACGTGATCTGCATCGGCATGCGCTGCTGGCTGAAATCGTGTGTTGACTGATAGACACCATCGACCCAGAGCTGAACAGTTCCGTTCAACTTCGGAAGTATCATCGTGGTCGCTTGCGCTTTCTCCGCCGTTTTCAATCGAGCAGCCGGAATGCGAAGGCCCATCCAGAACGCTCCGCCCGATTCAGACGCGTACCTTTTCAAAAACGTCTCTGAGTCGCGATGCACATCGCTCGTCCAAAGCTCGCTATTTGGGTTCGCAGGACATTCCTTTTTCGCTGACGATTCAAGACCGCAACCTGACGTGATGGAGAAGCTCACTCGCCAATCGGCTCTGTCGAATGCGACCTTCGGCTGTACACGAGCGTTCGAAGAAATCGAAAGTGCCGTCGCGATGAGTCCGACGCCTAAGAAGACTCCGCAAGCCAGTGAAAGCCAACTGTCGGAGCGCGATGTTTGCAGTCTTTGAAGTATGCCCATAGGAGTGTCCTCAGACATTGCTTCGGCAAAATCGAAATTTTACTGGACGTTCTTCCAGGAGATTTATCGAGAACGTAGCATTCCGGACCGTGCGCCCACGCGAGTGTCGAGAACTTCGACGCTTTTAGAATGAGTAGAGAAGGCCGCCACCGATCGTCAACATCGACGAAGTTTCGGTTCCGACGAGAAGCATTCCGTAACGGCCGATCACCGAAGCGCGGAAGCCTGCGAGACTGCGATCATAGCGCACGCCTAAAGAGCCTCCCGTGGCCGGAAGAACTCGACTCGATCCGTTGAACATGAATTGTTCAAGACCGAGGTCGGCCGCGAGAAGAGAGTTCCGACCTGATCCGGTTTGAAGCGAGCGCTGGCCATTCACCATCACCGTAGAGCTGCGACGAATGAAGTCACCCCAAAATGCATACTGCCCTGCCGCGCGGATGCCCGTGTAAAGCACGCCGAGACCGCCCTGAAGAGTGACGGCCTGCGCGACCGAAACGGAAGCTGCGATGTTCGAGCGAATCGCGTAGCTCGCATTCACCTCAAGAGCATTGCCGAGCAGAGAGCGACCTTGAAACGTAAACTGTGAGGCTTGGACATAAAGCCCGAGGTTAAAACGAGACTCTTGCTCTTCGAGACG
The DNA here is from genome assembly GCA_913774795.1 of Pseudobdellovibrionaceae bacterium. Classification (GTDB taxonomy): domain Bacteria; phylum Bdellovibrionota; class Bdellovibrionia; order Bdellovibrionales; family JAMPXM01; genus CAJYOV01. The sequence continues at coordinate 8,229 of CAJYIL010000176.1, read as the reverse complement.
AATGCGATACTCCGACGTCCCGAGCACAGGCGCCGTGACCGCCGGGGCTGAGGTTGCGCCCGAAGTCGTCGATGCACGTGAAGATTCAGACGCGGATGATGCGACCGAAATCATCAACATGAATATCAACGAAAGAGTCTTCACGCCGCTGCACCTTTTGAGTCGCTCGGCGTTTTAAGCTCCTGTGCACCGACCGCAACCAAGTGTTCGAAGACCGGGCTATTGCGATCAGGCGTTGTCTCTTTCAAATACGACTGAAGCATGTCGAACTTTTTTGGCGGAATGGCTTCTTTTAATTTTGCCAGGGCTTGTTCAGGCCCGACCCAGGCCTCCGCAAGATCGCGTGCGTCGACTTCTCCCAGTGTCGCTTCACGGACCTCCTTTGGGCAGAGGGCGAGCCATACAAGCGTCTTTAGAGACGATCGAAGATCAGGTTGAACCATCGCCGGGTTTGACCACAGGAATGTCTCATCGTCTGGGCTCAACGCCTTGACTTCAAGACGGCGTGGAAGAGGGCGCAGCGAGCTCGCTTTCAATGGCGCAGCCACCACTGGCTTCGAAGTCGCGTTGTTCATGGCAAGCGTCGCCTTCAAGCGATCGGAGAGAGAGATCGGCAAATGGTCCCAACGCAGAGGAGTGACGCTCACCGCTTGAGCCGGATTCGACGTAATGTATTTTGCGAGATCCTTTTGATCCACTTTCGTGAATGACGAATCGGATTCAACGTACTGCACGTCTTGGTGATAACCGAGATTCTCCGGCGAGAACTGACGGACAAATTGGAAATAGCGGAAAAGCTCGGGGCCTAAATCTTTGTGTGAGAGCAAAGCGTCGCGCTGCTTCATGGAGAGCTTCGTCCAGATAAAATTCGCGTAGGCATCCGAGGACGTCCAGTAGCAATCCATCACGACCGCGAAGATCGATGCGTCCGAGAGATCGGCGAACTCGTTCTTATCGCTGGCTGTCGATCCTGCAGCCGCCGCTGGAGTCGTGGCCACCGCTTTCGCCGATGGCGAATCGTCACGGGAGCGACGGCTTGAAGCGGCGGCTTGCGCCTGCATCAACGGTGCTAACTTCTCGTCGACGACTCTGAAAAACGCAGATTCAATCTTGCGACCTAAAATGAAGATCGCCCCACAAAGAAGAACCATCGTGATGACGAGACCACCGACGAGACCCCAAAGAGCCGATGAAATTTGCTTACCTGTTTCGCCTGAGCCCGTTTTCGAAAGGCCGTCGGCGATGTCTTTGCCGACTGACTTAATCGTCTCGACGGTCGAATCCATCTTCGAGTCTTCAGAGACGGTGCCCTTTGCTTTTTCGAACTTCGTGTCGACTTTGACTTTGTCGAAGACAAGTGACTTCTTCACTTCATCCTGAATCCACGCCGGCATTTCCGGAATCTGCGAGATCACGCGCACGTGAATCGCTTCGATTCCCTCGCCTGCCAAAGATCCGTCAGCCGTGACCGGCGTCACCGCCGTGACGTCGGACCAAACTCCCGGCAACCCGCCTTGCGATGAAAGGCGACGAATATCGACCTTCACCTGAACGATCGCCATTTTGTCGGCCTTTTGCACGATTCGGAAGACGCGCTCTTGAAGTTGCGTTTCAAGGAGCACTTGTTGGTTGGCGCCGACATCCGCGCGAGCCGCGATCGACGTGAACATACATACGAGGAGAATGAGAATCGGCTTCATGCGCCTGTCTCCGGTTTAGATGTCTGAGAAGCATCAATCAGTTGAATGACAAACGAAACGGAGCGCGCATCCCGGTCAAAGGATGAAGCGGCACGCGCTGTCGCTCTATTTTCGGGAAAGCCCTTCGCGAGCACGTGCTTTAAAACGCGCAGAGCTCGAAGAGAGGATAAGTCGAAGTTGTCTTGGAGAAAGTCGTTTCGCGGTCGTAGGCGTGACGCATCGGTGTGCCCGACGATCGTGACCTGCACTTTGCCACTGTACGGCCTCAGTCGTTCAACGATCTGGTCGACTTTTCCGAGAATTCGACCATTCGGAGAATAGTTGGCCTTCGCAAACGCCGTGTCGTCCAACGTGAGAACGAGTTGCGACTTCTCATTGATCACGGTGATGCCCTCGATTTTAAGTGCCTCCGCGAGCGCAGAGTAATCCTTGCCAACAGCGGGATGCGAGGTCGCGTTTTCGGCAACCGATGCCGGTTGGTGACCCGCGGGAGCCGTTGCTCCGGCGCTTCTGTTTTCACCGAGCGACTTCATCGAAAGCGAAATCTTGCTCAATTCATCGTTGAAAGTCTGCGGCGACTCTTCTTTCAAGCTAAAGAACATGACGAAGAACGAGAGAAGAACCATCAACATGTCAGCGTACGATACCGCCCAGCCTTCTCCGCCGTGCGCGGGACCGTGCGACGAACGACGACGTTCGACCTGCAGGTCCTCGATTTTTCTTAAGCCTTGAACCTTAAGCTGCTTCACGAACACCAATCTCTTCTTCAACCATGCTCGAAGGTTCACGGCGGTTGATAAGCGTGAGAATTTCGTAGATGTAGCCCGAATATTTTTTGCGATAAATCGCTTCGACGACAAGTCGATCCGCCAGCGGAGAGAGAACGCCGTTGGCCATGATGAGTCCGTAGAAGGTGGCCGTCATCGCGGTTGCGAGAGCCGGACCAAGTCCCGATTTATCGGCTCCACCTAACGAGGCAAAGAGCGAGATCATCCCAATGACCGTTCCCAACATACCCAAGGCTGGAGGGTATTTTGCGATCGCGTGAAGGCCTGCAATCGCTTCGGCCTCCTCATGCTCGAGCTTGTCTCGGTACTGAGAGATCAACGCTTGGAAGGTGGACGCGTCGGTCCCCTTCTCCCAAAGGCCGATCGCGTATTGAATCAAGGGATCCTGGGAGTTTTTTACGGAGTTGCGATTTTCGGCGAGCTTAGTGAGATCCGATCTGACGGCTGCGATCGTGTGGCGCTTTTTAAAAAGCGATTTGATATTGTGAGCGAGATTCGAGAGAACGCCCCACGGTGTACAGATCGCGGTGACCGCAAATGTTCCGCCCACGACGACGATGACCGAGTGCATGTTCAAATAAGCCGACACGTCGGCGTGACCCATGGTTGCGAAGATCACCACGATGAAGGCGATGATACCAACTGGTAACGTGATCACTTTCCTGCTCCTTCAATCGTCTTTAAGAGACGACTTCCCTGTTCGTTCGCGGGATATCGTTTGAGTCCGCGCTGAACTTGATCTTTTGCGGTTTTCAGGTCGCCTTTAACGAACGCGAGCGATGCGCGAAGAAACGCGTAGTACTCCATCGGCTGCGTAGCCTCCATGCGATTCAACGCTTTTTCGGCATCGACGACGTCCTTGCGAGCGATCGCACTTTGGAATTGATAAAGATCTTCGATGACGGTCACAAGTTTCGACTGAAGCTGCTGGGCCGCGATCTCGCTCGGCCAAACTGCCACGTCAGGAAGTTGAAGTTTCGCCGGCTCCGAAGAAGAGCTTTGAGGCACAACGAGCAGCGGAACCTTACCCGTCGACGTGATCCAATAAAGGGTGTCGTTTTTCAGTTCGACTGATTTCCCGGCTTCGTACGATTGATCGTTTGATGGCCCGTCTTTCGTGAGAACCGAAACTTTCACGTTCGTATCGAACGTCACCTGTGAGTCAGCGGCCTTCGCGACTGCACCACACAAAACGAATGTAACCAACACGAGAAGTCTGAACATCGCTTGATCCCTCTATCTCTTTTCGAGAATGTCTAACGAGTTCTTAACGGTCCTGAAGCTGTTATCGTGAAAACTAGATAGAGGATTTTGGTTTGAAATTCGGGCGACGACTAGAGCTTGCCAAAGAGGCGGCGAAAGAAGGCCCCGATAGGTGAAACTTGTTTCTCCGCGATCTGCTCCTGGACCAAGCGATCGACGTCTTCGGCGCGAATGACACCTTCGAGCATGTGGCCCTCAATCCAAAGGCTAGGATTGGCGACGATGCCGACCTGCTTTGCGTAGCGCAGGTGCTGATCAAGTAATTCGTTCTGCTTTTGGCCAACGAAACAAGCTTTGAATTCTCCCTCGTTCAGACCTTTGTCCTTTACCCACGAGTAGAAAGCGTTCTCGTCCAAGGTCGCGGCCTTTGCCGAAAAGTCGTCGATGAAAGGGAGACTGTAGCCAGCTTTCTGCGAATCGAGACAGAGAGCGGCTTGCGCCATCATTCGTGCAACGCCGTCGTCGGCATTGAAGTTATGGATCCAATTCAGTTTTAAATAGCCTTTGTGCTTTTCCATGGCGTCACTCACCACCCCGACGAACGCCAAACAGTCGGGACACGTCGTGCCGGAAAAAGCGATCATCGAAATCGGCGCATCCTTGTAACCCGCCACCGGGATCCACTTGTCGCTGAGTCGAATCACGGTGCTTGGCGGGCGTAGCGCTACTTTCACCGGTGCTTTCAAAACATTTTTCGCAACATACGCTTCGATCGCACGCTGTTCTTTTTGTTGTGAAAGCGACGTGATGAATTGTCCTTTCAGCTCGGGCGTGAGTTCAGACGCCGCGAATCCGATTTTTTTCAGATGAGCTTGGAGCTCGTTTTCTGAAACGCCCGACGTCGCACCCTTTAAAACTTTCTCATTGATGAACTCTTGAAGCGGCTTTTTTTCTTTCATCGCTTCTTCATTGATGAGAATTCGTGAAAGTTGCGAGTTCAGTTGGCTTGCCACTTCATTGAAACGACGTTGCTCAATCGACTGAAGAACACCGTTGTTCTCGTCGAGGTCTTCGCGCTTGATTTCAATCGCACCGAGTTTGCCTGCGAGACTGTCGTCATCGCCAGAGGGCTTAACGAAAGCCAAACCGACTCCATTTATCGGCTTGCGGTCGAAACGTGCGAGTAACGCTTCGAGTTTTCTGTCGGTTGCCGGGAGATAAACCTCGACGACGCCTTTTGCATTCGCGCCTGCTTTTTCAACCGCTTTTAAATACGTCATGGCGATGAGAGATTCGTTTCTCTGCTGATCGAGATCTTTGATGACTGGAGACTTATCGAGAATTTGAGACGACGTGATTTTGATGCCGTTGACTTCGGCCAGCTGCGCAGGATCGTCAAACTTGGCAGTTTCAAACCGAATCGGAGATTCGGACAGACCAAATCCTTGAGGCTTTGGTGGCGTACACGCGCTCAATGCCAAAACTGTGATTAACGCCAGCCGCTTCATGCTGAAAACCCCCGGAGAATATGTCGATTCCCTATTCTAGCTGAGGGGCGCGGGCACGCAACTCGTGAGCCCGACTTTTGATGGGTGATGAAGAAATCTGGTCACTCGATTTTTGTTTAGTGAACGAAGCCGACGCCGACGAGGGCTTCCGGGACCCAAGCGCGAGTGAAATCGCCCCAGGCATTGAAGCGCCCGTCTCCGAAGCATCGAACGGTTCCCGCATTGGTCAGACCGCAAGCTCGAATTCGGCCCATCGAGACATCCGTGAATGTGAACGAAGCATCCATCGCCTGAGGCGTCGACGAAATGGCGTTCAACTGACCCGCGATTCCGTAAGCCCAATCTCCCCAACAGTACATTTTGCCGTTGGACTGAATCGCGCACGAGTTGGAGAGGCCGGCGCCAACTTTAATGTACGTGTTTCCGGCATCGATCGAAACCGGTGAACCTTGATCGGCCGTGTTGCCGTTTCCGAGCTGACCGACGTTGTTGTAGCCCCAACATTTCAAGAGACCGCCTGTCGTGATGCCGCACGTTTGAGCGTTACCGATGGCGATCTCAGAGTATTGAGACGTGTCAGCGAGGTCGACCCCGGTCAACTGGTTCGCCGCCGCCGTCGTTCCGTTGCCGAGTCGACCGTTGTTCTGCGCGCCCCAACACCGCACGCGACCCGGTGCCGCTGAAGTCGCCGCTTGAATACCGCAAACATGGGACGGACCCACCGCGATCTTCGCGTATGTGAAACCGGAATCCGCGATCGCCGGAGCCGCGTGCGCTGTCGTCGTGCCGTCTCCGAGCTGACCGTTCCCGTTTGACGAGCCCCAACACTTGACCGCGCCAGAAGTCAGGATACCGCAGCTGACGCCTTGGTTCGTTTGCACCGCCGTGTAGTTATTCGAAGCATCCACCGCGACCAACGTATTCGACGCGGTCGTCGTTCCGTTGTTTGTCGCTTGACCCGCGCAGAAGAGCTTGTTGTCAGAACGGATCGCACACATATGGAAACGGCTCGATGATACGGCCAGATAATTGTTCTTCGCATCGACGTAGATGTAACCGGTCATATCAGGCGTTGTTCCGATACCGAACATGCCGCCGGTATCCGAAATACCGCCCACACAGCGAATCTTGCTGTTCACGATTCCGCATGTCGATCGTTCGTTTCCGTTACCGCCATCGAGTTTCGAATAAATGTTGCCCTGATCCATGTAGGTCGCGGCGTTGGAGTACTTGGTGATCGTGGTGACGCCGTCGCCCGAGCTAGCAAACGTATTCTCGTAGCCGCCGTACAGAACTTGGTTTGTTGTCGTCAGCGCCCAAGTCGAGAGATAGCCAGACGTCACATCGGTAAACGCCGTTCCTGATTGCATGGTCGCGAAAGACGAAATGTTATCGACGGTACCGGTGCGATCCATGAGCATGCCGAGGTCACCGCGACCCGTACAACGGAGAGCTTTCGACGGGCTCGAACCCGGCGTTGTGATACCGCAGAGTTGCTCGCGACCCGCCGCAAGCTTCGTGTATTGGAATGAGGAGTCGACGGTCGTGGCCGTACCGGTATCGTTTGTGTTACCGCGGCCCAGTTGACCGTAGTTGTTACGTCCCCAGCAGCGAATACGATTTGGGATCGTCAAGTCATTTGATTTGACGAGGCCGCAAGCTGACCATTCACCGGCCACAACCTGTTGGTACGCGGTCAACGAATCCACGACCGCGAGAGCTGATGCGCCATCCGTCGTTGAACCGTTACCCGTTGCGCCGCCGTAGTTTCGTCCCCAGCAGTAGATGAGATCGTTTGAGCGGATCGCACAACCGAAGGCGCTGCCGACCACGACCTGCTTCCACGTATTGCTGCCGCCATCGAGGAGAACCGGCGTCTTTTGCTGAGTCGTATTTCCCTGCTGAACTTGGCTGTAGTTGTTGTAACCCCAACAGTAAAGCTTCGAGTCGGAGAGGCCAATGCCGCATGTGAAGTTCGGGCCCGCCGAGATATCGCTCATCAAGATTCCGCCCGAAATCGGTTGCGGAGAAATCTTGTTCGTCGTTGAGTTATCCCCGAGCTGACCGTTGCTGTTCAAACCCCAACAGAGCACTGTTCCCGCTGTCGGATACGAAGTCCCGCCGGCCGCCGTGATCGCGCAGACGTGCTCTTGTCCATTTGAAACTTTGGCGAAGTTTTCAGATGCCAAGATCGGCACATAGTTTTCTTTATCGACTGTCGTGCCGTCACCCACGGTGCCGTTCGCTCCGCGGCCCAAACAGAAGAGCTTTTTGTATGCATCAATGTAACAAGAGCCGAAGTATCCAGCCATGTAGCCGGTCGGCAACTGGAGCGGCGGTTGCACCGTCACCGAGTTATCCAAGATGCTCACGCGGTGGAAGACCGAGCCGGCGACGTTCACGTACTCATAGTTCGTGTCGTAGAGAGAGACGTCGACGTAGCGGTTTCCTTGGTTGCCGGCGTTCGACGTAGCCGTGAACGAAATATTCGTCGAAGTCGCGCCTGCCGGAATCACGATGGAACCACTCGAACCCAATGATCCGACTCCGTTTGAAACCGCCGTGCCGACTGCGCGATAGTTGACCGTGACCGGGTACGCCTTGGCTGCGCTAATCGAAACCGGAATCGTCACGGTGTCGCCTTCGTTCACTTGTTCGAAGTAATTGGCGAACGTGACGGTCTGATAAGTCGTGTCGTAGTCGTACGTCAAAGGCGCGAGAAGAGCGCAATCCGTTTTGTTACCGAGAACGTCATTCGCCGTGAAATAGAATTTGTAGCTGCCAAGTGCCAGTGTCGGGATGACCAAGTCGTAAAACGGATTGGCCGTGATGCCCGATGGCGCAGTGACGGTTGGCGTGCCCGCGTTACAGTTGGCGAGAGATGAGTAAACTTTGATTTGGTCGTTGGCGAAGACACCGGTCACGCGAATCGTTGGCGAGGCTGTCCAGTGCGGTGACCGGCCCGGGATTTGGTTGGCGACCGCAGTTAGGGTCGGAGGTGTCGTATCACGTGTGTAAGATGCGACCGAG
>CAJYIL010000175.1 GCA_913774795.1 Pseudobdellovibrionaceae bacterium | reverse complement strand
CATCCCGTTCATTCACTCGACAGGCACGGTCGGGATCGTGGCGTCACTCCTGATCTCGGGAATCGCTTCTCTGAACCTGATTATTGACTTCGACACGTTTGAGCGCGCCGCGGCCGGCCGATCTCCGAAATACATGGAGTGGTACTGCGGATTCTCTCTTCTTGTGACGCTTGTATGGATCTATGTAGAAATGTTGAGACTTCTCTCGAAACTTTCGAAGCGTTGATTTAGCGTGGAAGTCAGATGGCTTCCTCGCGCGACACCTTTAGCCAAGCCCAAGGGAAACCCGCAGCCCTGTCTGCGGGCATCATTCCCGTCCTCCGGGATCAAAACCTCTATCTCCTTTTAAGAGCGTATCGCTACTGGGATTTTCCGAAGGGAATCGTCGAAAAAGGCGAAGACCCGATGAAAGCGGCCGTTCGCGAACTCCAGGAAGAATCAGGTCTCATTCAACCGAAGTTTCGTTGGGGCGAGAGCTTTATCGAAACCGAGCGTTACTCCTACGGCAAGATTGCTCGTTACTACTTGGCCGAAGTCACCGAAGAAAAAATTGAACTCATCGCGAATCCCATCAGTGGTCGGCGTGAGCACGACGAATTTCGGTGGGTCACCTACGATGAAGCCACCAAACTTCTTGTCCCGAGAGTGAGAAAGGCTTTGGACTGGGCGGAGGCCCAAGTCTCGGGTCGCGATCGCGCAGCCCTTCATTTCCCTCTTTAAACTTCGATTTGGTTTAAGAGCCAGTTCTCGAACTCAAGAACTTCATTTTCGTACTCACCTTTGAGATGAGCGCGAGCCTCACTGCAGGCGGCTCGAATGCCGTCTTTTGAATACGCTTTGCCTTGAAGAGCGTTTTGGAGTGCTTCGATCAGCGAAGGAAACAGCGAATCGGAATAGACCTCAACGCGGGTCAGCCGCGCATGCTCCGTGTCTAGGAAAACGTCGACGAAGCCCCAACTCAAATACTCATTGAGCTGCTGTTGAAATTGAGGCGCGTGACCAAATCTCCAGTCCCAGGACGCCATGTGCTCATAACGCTCCTGGAGGCCTGGCAGTTTCGAGAGATTCTCGGGATTTAGAAGCTCGGGCTCAGCCGTCGAACCGTAGTGCTGGCAGAACGATTCGATGATGTGCGGCACCAGAGTCTTGTGCGAGATTGCAGGAGCCATCTCATTAAGGTTCATGACCCGTGCGCGCACGGAGGTGCGGCCTTTCGAGAGCATCTTCTTAGGATGCGGAGTCAGGTACTGCGACAGCGCCCCAAGATCGACCGACATCAAGACGGTGCCGTGGTGAAACGCACGATCGCGCGTCTCGCGAAACGCCGATCCAGAAAATTTCTTTTCTCCGCCATCAGCCTCGCGAACGATGAGATCGTTTCGCCCGCTGGCTTCGGCTTCAATACCGAAACCTCTTTTGAGCGCGTTCAAGATGATGCGCGAGTTTGTAGACCGATCGTATCCTTCTCTCGGCGAGAGAAACGTGAAGCAGGTGTTGCCGAGATCATGATAGACGGCCCCACCCCCGCTAAAGCGACGTGCGAGTTTGACGCCGTCTGATTCCATTTTGGGAAGATTGCACTCTGTCCAGGGATTCTGGTTTCGTCCAATGACAACGGTGTGCTGATTTTGCCAGAGATAAAGCGTCTGGCTGTCGGGACTCATTTCCCGAAAGATCCAGTCCTCGGTTGCGATGTTAAACCAAGGATCATGAGAATCTGAAAGTAAGATGCGGAGAGGAGTCGCCATTCAATCGCAGACTCTCATCCGCACCCCCTCGAATGGTCAATCAGTCTTTAATTTCGTCGGCGGCGTTCTGGATTTTATGCTTCGCTTTTTTTGCAGCGCACTCCATCTTTCCGTTCACCATTTCGCAGGTCTCATCTTTGACTTTGCGGCCCGCTTTTTTCATCGCCTTACCCGTGTCGTGAGCGGCTTCTTTGACGTCTTCTTTAACGCTGTCAGCGGCGAACGCTGGAACAACGGCGACGGCGACCAAGCCAGCAAGCGCGAATTTCATCAGGGTCATGGAATCACTCCTTTTTAAGTGTTTATTTAGCCTGCGTAAACGGTCGCAAACAGCGACGTCGACAGTCAAAGCGCTGCTTCAGATGCGTTCAAATTTAAATGATGTAGGCCTGCTGAGCGTTCACGTAGTGAGACTTCCAGTCTTGCACTGACTTCAGAAAACGCTCGAGCCATGACACGGAAAGATCCGCGACTTGCTCGAGTGCGCCTTCTTCCTCGAACAGGTGATCGGCTCCATCGATGACCGCGAGCTCGTGAGTGGCTTTGATCCGTGGGAGCACCCATTCGTTCATCGAAACGACAGGCGTGTCTTCGCTCCCGACGATGAGAAGCGTGGGCGCCAAAACGTCTTGGAGACAGTCGCTCGCCAAATCAGGACGCCCGCCCCGTGAGATCACCGCCTGCACACGGTCGCCTAACTGGGCCGCAGCCTTCAGGGCGGCCGCGGCTCCTGTATTTGAGCCAAAGAGCCCCACAGGCAGGCCTCTGAGGCGAGAGTGATGTGATGTCCAGCGCGCGATGTGCGTGAGGCGCGAAGCGAGCAAATCGATATCGAATACGTTCATGCGGTCGCTTGACTCTTCGTCGGTCAAAAGATCCGCGCAAATCGTCGCGAAGCCGGCCGCGTTGAGACGACGAGCGATAAACTGATTTCGTGGAGAGAAGCGGTCGCTGTTGGCGCCGTGGGCGAAGATCACAACACCTCGTGCGACGTCAGGTACCGTGACGACCGCACGCAAACTCAGACCGTCTTCCACGATATTGCAGTCGCGCTCCTGAAATGTCAGCGTTTCGACGTCATCTTCAGAGCCGTCTGATTCGCCATCGTCGTCATCCGACGAATCGTCGCCGTCGATATCGAATTCTTTAAATGCGAAGAGTGGGTGAAACGCGGGAGCAAAGAAGTTTGTGCGTGTTTGCAACAACATCGGTTTGAGTCCTTTCGGTCATCCGCTGACCGTGTTCGTAGCACCACTATGCCGGGACACCCTGCCCCGAATCTTGTAGCAATCGTTCTCGGTTTCTTTAGATCGAGTCACAATATCGGCACGGGATTTCAACTCCGCTACAAACTAGCTGAGCGTACATTAGTCAAAAAGGAGGTTTACATGAACAAACCAGACATCACGAAAATGGAATCAGGATTACAGCAAAACGACGGACTCAAGCCGAGCAAATCGCCTTCCCTCGATTACGGCGGAGATTCGCGTATGAAAGCGAACGACATCGGTGATCGTAGCGAGCACGATGATGACGTCATGAAAGAAGCGATGGTTCGTGCGCGCGACAATCGCCGTGATCAACCACAAGAAGAGATCGGCGATTTCGCAGACCAGACGTCAAAGAAACATTGATCAGTTGTTTGGGGCGCCCGAGTCGATCCAGATTCTGAGCGCTTCTTTCTCGTCTTCGGTCAGCGGCTGAACACGGCCGCTGGAGACCGCGCGCTTCGGCGGCATGTATGCATCAGCACCCGCGACGCTCACATAG
>CAJYIL010000174.1 GCA_913774795.1 Pseudobdellovibrionaceae bacterium | reverse complement strand
GCAGCTTCGAGAAAAACGGGTCTTGTCTTGATTCACGTGTCGCCACGACAACGTCGCAGTCCCCGTTCATTAGCTCTCGAGCCATTTGAGCAACCAGCTCTGGTGGTTCCTGAAGATCGGCGGCCATGACCGCGTAGTATTGACTCTCGACAACTTCGAGCCCTGCACGAATTGCGGGGAAAGATCCGAAGTTGCGAGACAATAAGACCAGTCGACTCGGCCAGTGGACTTTTGGAAGCGCGTCCCGCAAGAGCTCGTAGCTTCGATCCGGACTGCCGTCGACGACGAAGACCGTTTCTAGCTGGCCAGGCAAAAGTGTCTTCTCAAGATTCGAAATGGCTTCGAGAAGATGCGGAATATTCATCTCATTTTTGTAGACCGGAATGATCAGAGCAATCACGAACGCGCCCATTCATTGACGGCTTCGATCACTCGCGAAACGGAAGCTGTGTCCAGCCCCGGGTAACACGGCAGCGTCAGCACTTTTGAACATGCGGTCTCGGTGGTGGAAAGATGCTCTGGCTCCTTCGCCGCGCGGCTGACCTTTTGCTTATGATCCGCGACTGGGTAGTGCACGTCGCTCTGAATTTTTCGTGCCGTCAAAAACTCTTTGAGTGAATCGCGACGTTCCGTGCGAATGACAAAAAGGTGGGCGACATGATCGTCACCGGTTGAAGCTGGAAGCTGGACGCCCTTGAGAGCCTCGCAATACTGTTTTGCGATCGCGCGGCGAGCGTTGTTCCAACCATCGAGCGCAGGGAGTTTCACTCTGAGCAGAGCCGCCTGCATTTCATCGAGCCGTGAATTACGACCTCCGGAAAGGTCGTTGTGATACTTCGTTGACCAACCGTAGGTCCGAAGCTGACGTACACGTTCCGCGAGAGCGGCGTCGCTTGTGCAGATCGCGCCACCGTCACCAAGTGCGCCGAGGTTTTTCGTCGGATAAAAGCTGAAGCATGAAATGTCGCCCCAACTGCCAGCTCGACGCCCCGCTCTCGATGCTCCATGTGCTTGCGCGCAGTCCTCGATAACAGGAACACCGTGTTCCTTCGCCCAACTCATGACAGCGGCCATGTCCGCGAGTTGTCCATAGAGATGAGTGACGATTATAGCTTTGGGTTTCGGGCCATTCGCTTTTCTGAGCTGCTCTACAGATATAACAAGCGTCGCGTCGTCGACGTCGACGTAGAAAGGCACAGCGCCGAATGCTCGCGCAGCAGTACTTCCGTAGAAACCCGCGTTCGCGGCCATCCAGACTGAATCTCCCGCCTCTACACCGACCGCTTTCAGAGCGAGCTCGAGCGCGTCGGTGCCGTTTGCAAGCGAAACACAATGGCTGACCCCGCAGTACTCGGCGAATTCGGTTTCGAAAGCATTGACCTGCTTACCGAGCACAAACCATTCACTTTCAAGAACCTGCTTCAGTGGCGACAGAAGATCGAGGCCCGCGTGCATTGGACGAGCTGAGAAGAGCGTTACGTCGAAACTCATAGCCCATCCAATTCCTGCAGGACTTGCATCAAATAATTTCCGTAGGAACTCTTGGCCTGAAGTTCCGCGACCTTCGCGAATTGAGATTTGTCGATAAATCCTTGCCGGAACGCGATCTCCTCGGGACAACAGACTTTGAGGCCCTGACGCGATTCGATCGTCTCGATGAAGCGGCTGGCTTCCATCATCGCTTCGTGGGTGCCCGTATCAAGCCATGCATACCCGCGGCCCATCGTTACGACGTTCAGCTGTGATCGCTCGAGATAAACCCGATTCAGATCTGTGATTTCCAGCTCACCTCGTAACGACGGTCGAATCGACTTCGCGACCTCGGTCACGCTCGGGTCGTAGAAGTATAGGCCCGTCACCGCGAATCTTGATCTCGGTTTTTCCGGTTTTTCAGCGAGGCTAATGGCTCGGCCTTGGGAGTCAAACTCGACGACACCGTACCGCTCAGGATCTTTCACGCGATACGCGAAGACCGTCGCACCCTCGCGTTGATCGTGAGCCTTCTTTAACATGTGAATGAACTCGGACCCATGAAAGATGTTGTCGCCTAGGACAAGCGCAGAGTGATCGCCATCGATAAATTTCTCTCCGATCGTGAAGGCTTGCGCCAATCCTCTCGGCTCGGGCTGGACGGCATACTCGAGACGCAAACCCCAGTCACTTCCGTCTCCTAGAAGCTGCTCGAAGCGAGGCGTATCTTGAGGGGTTGAGATCACCAAAATCTCTTTGATACCCGCAAGCATTAAAGTGCTAAGCGGATAATAAATCATCGGCTTGTCGTAGATCGGAAGAAGCTGCTTGGAGACTGCACGCGTGACCGGATGAAGTCTCGTGCCCGATCCTCCGGCGAGGATAATTCCTTTTCTTTTCACGTTTGGCTCCCGTACTGTTTTTCACTCCACTCGCGGTAAGCACCACTCGTCACGCGCGAAACCCAATCTTCGTTACTCAGATACCAGCGAACCGTTTTCGCGATTCCCGTTTGAAACGTTTCTTTTGGCTTCCAGCCGAGTTCACGCGCGATTTTAGTCGCATCGATCGCGTATCGTCGATCGTGCCCAGGACGATCTTTCACGAACGTGATTTGCTCGCGGTAGCTTCGCCCATCGGCCCGCGGTCGCTCCTGATCGAGCAAGTCACAGATCGTATGCACGACGTCGATGTTCGCCATCTCGTTCCAGCCCCCAACGTTGTAGGTCTCCCCGACAACCCCTTTTTCGAGAACTGTCGCGATCGCCTCACAGTGATCAGCTACAAAGAGCCAGTCGCGAACGTTTTGTCCGTCACCGTAGATCGGCAGAGCTTTCTCATTGATCGCATTGTGAATTACGAGCGGAATCAGCTTTTCTGGAAATTGATAAGGACCGTAATTGTTCGAACAATTCGTCGTTAAAACGGGAAGACCGTAGGTCTGACAAAAAGCGCGGACCAGATGATCAGACGACGCTTTACTTGCTGAGTAAGGACTATTGGGTTCGAAAGGATGCTTTTCGGTAAACGGACGATCCCCGGAATGAAGGGAGCCGTAAACCTCGTCTGTTGAGACGTGCAAGAAACGAAATTGCTTCTTCTCGTCTTCCGCAAGATCTCGGAAAAATCGAAGTGCTGTTTGCAGCAATCGGAAGGTGCCGACGATGTTGGTCTGGATAAATTCTTCGGGCCCGCTGATCGATCGATCGACGTGGGATTCAGCCGCGAAATTGAGAATGGCGCGCGGACGGTGTCTCTCAAGCAAGGATTGGACGGCTGATCCATCACCGATATCCGCACGTACGAACTCGAGGCGATCACTTGCGTCCAGGCCTGCTAGGTTATCTAGGTTTCCCGCGTAGGTAAGCTTGTCGAGATTGATCGCTTTTCGGTTCGGATCGGACAACCAATGGTGAATGAAATTAGCGCCGATAAAGCCGGCACCACCCGTAACGAGCACCGTCTGCGAAAGTGATATTGACATAAGACTCTTGTGTCCCCGATTTGTCTATGCGTGGCAAGGGTTTGACGCCGATCCAATTCCATCGTAGTCAGGCTGCGTCACAAGAGCGAAAGGTGCCTTTGGAACGCGGCAATCCGGTTCTCCGATTTTTCGATGAAAACTTAGGCCCACTCCTGATCAAAGGGCTTTCGCTCTTTCGCCGTTCACACCCGCGACCGGAGCTAATTCAAAACATTGGCCTCATCAAAACTGCCGCCATCGGAGACACCATCCTCGTTTCGGCGATTATCGATGATCTCCGCCTTGCATTTCCCAATTCCCGCATCACTCTGTTCACCGGAGCTTCTAACGCCGGTTTTGCAAAACTTCTTCGCCATACAACTGAAGTCGTCCAATTGCCTCTCAAAAATC
>CAJYIL010000173.1 GCA_913774795.1 Pseudobdellovibrionaceae bacterium | reverse complement strand
CAGAAATAAACGAGCCCTTGAGTAAAACCTCGCTGAATCAGCGACTGGTCAGGGATGACGCCGTTCTCGTCCATGCAGGTTCGGCTGTAATATTTGAGAGTAGTCTCGAGGGTAAGACCTTGCATCGCCGCGCGACTTCCCGTCTGCGCCCAATCTATTTGCTCACACTCCGTTTTCGTAAACGTCGTGCAACCTTGGGCGAATGACGCCGCTGCCAAAAGAACGATCAAGTTTTTCGTCATTTGCGGCACCTTATAGCAACATTGTGAGAACGCTGGATTTGTTTAGAAACCCTGATTTGACTTCGCTCTGCTGTCGCGGGAGTTTGCGCTCCCATATGAAAAAGTTGTTCATCGCCTTGGCTTTTCTTCTCTCGGCTTGCGGTTCTCACTCAAACCCAGAGCCGACTTTCTTAGCAACGCCAATAGCGGCGCCGGTTGAAGCGGCGAAGGTGAAAACACCACGCGATGGTTTCATGCTCGAAACCAAAAGCCTCTACAACTACCGCAAAGCCGAAATTGCTCAACTGACTCCCGACGAGATTCAGACGCGCAACGCGAACGATATCGAAGAGTTCATGAAGTTCACCCCCGAAGTTCGTGTGACCGGCAAAACAGGCGCTGCAGTCTCGAGCGAAGAGGCGCAAGACATCATCTCGGCGACATACAGCAACCCAGTCGTCTCTCCCGACGTCACTCGTTATCAGCGTCCTGATGTTCACATTGGCTATTGCTTCGGGCGCGCGACCTTCGCCCATCTCGCTCTGAAAAAGATGGGCGTTCAGACTTCGGCCATTCGCAAAGTCTGGCTGGTCGGCCCGATGAAAAATGGTTCGGTCAATTGGGGCTTTCATGTCGCGACCGCCGTTTACGTCGAAAATGAAGGCTGGCGCGTCCTCGATACGAACCTCGGAGAACCTTTGAGCGTTCAGGCGTGGTTCGATCGTTACTCGTACATGAATACCGATCGAAAACTTCGCATCTACTTCACGGAGCCCGCGCGTTTCGGAGTGACGATTCCTCATTACGAGAGAGTCGATCTCGGCCTGGATCTCGCCGAAGACGTCGATTGGTATCAGCACTATTTCTTCGACTTAATGAAGTGGTTTCGAGAAACAACGCTCGAAGACATGGGACTTGCGCGCGTGAAGCCAGCGACAGAAGCCATCGCACCCTCGAAGACGTCTCTTGATGACATCTACTCTAAACGCGAGTCAGTCCCGTAACCTTCACGAGGATTCGCTTGTCTCTTCGACCGTCGAATTCGGCGTAGAAAACCTGTTGCCATGTTCCGAAGTCGAAGCGACCTCGCGTGATCGGCACAACGATCTGGTGATTCGTGAGAAAACTTTTGAGATGAGCGTCGCCGTTATCTTCGCCCGTGCGGTGGTGCGCGTAGTCGTCTCCGAATGGCGCTAAGTTCTCGATCCATTTTGCGATATCACCCAGGAGACCCGACTCTGCGTCATTCACGTAGATTCCGGCCGTGATGTGCATGGCCCCGATATAGCAGAGTCCGTCTTCAACGTTCGATCTCTCGACCACTTCCGCGATGAAGTCAGTGATGTTCACGAGCCCGTATCGCTTCGGAATTCGAACATGAAGGTATTCGGTGTGCGAAGTTTGGCCCGCACGCGTGAGACTCGCGACGTTTTCGTACTTTCGAAAACCTGGGCACGTCGAAGGATCA
>CAJYIL010000172.1 GCA_913774795.1 Pseudobdellovibrionaceae bacterium | reverse complement strand
ACCGAATCGGGCCGAGTCGCCACGCCCAAAATAAAAAAGCCCAGGGCATCACCCCGGGCTTCATTCCGAAAAGTAAGGACCGACCCTTACTTCGCGAGCATCTTGTCGATCAGCTTTTCGAACTCTTCGAATGGGTAAGCACCTTTCAACGAAACGCCGTTGACGAGGTAACCAGGAGTTCCCGTGAAGCCGAATTTTTCGCCTTCAGCTTTATCCGCTTCGACGATCTTCTTCACGTCTTCGCCAGCCGCATCTTTCTTCGCCTTCGCAACGTTTGCGCCGACTTTTTTCGCGACTTCTTCGTAAAACTTAGGACCTTCTTTATTCAAGTCGTCTTGGTGTTCGAAAACGTAGTCTTTGAACTTCGTCGCTTTCGCTTTGTCTTGCATCGCGATGGCTTCATACATGTCCGAACCTGGGCGAGCGAGAGGGTGAATACGCTCGATCGGCATCTGCTTGAAGACGATCTTCACTTTGCCTGCGTACTTCTCGAGAACTTGCTTCATCGTATCGTGACCGCGACGGCAGTAAGGACACTGGAAGTCCGAGTATTCCACGATTGTGATCGGAGCACCGTCAGTTCCCGCGAACGCGCGGTTTGCGCCGATCTCAGGCTTCTTCGGGTTCTTCATTTCTTCTTCGCGAGCTTTCGCTTCGTCTTCGGCGAATTTCGACTCTTCTTGCTGACGAGCTTTTTGAGCCGCTTCGTTAACGACGTCCAAGAACTTCTTCGGATCCTTTTGGATCACGCCGTAGAGAATTTCTGGATTCTCTTCCATGACTTTCTTGAGTTGTGGGGCAGATGGTGCGCAGCCGGCAACGATGAGGCCGGTCGCCAATAGCGCGATACCTTTGAGTGATTTCAAGATGAACTCCTTATTGAAAACAAAGTCTGACACACGCTTCGGAGAGGGGCGAACGAAAAACAAGCCAGTCGCGCCGCTTCCTTCCAGACTTTCCTAACTTTCTGAAGACTGGCTAGAATACTCGTATGAAAAACATCATCGCTCTAGCTGCCCTCACGTCGCTCGCCGCTTGCTCACATGAAAAAGTGAATCCTTACGCGGGCAAGACCCAGGTCCAGTACGATTCGGTGCAGCTCCAGATGAAGAACGCGGAGCAGATGAACGCTCTCGTCGTCGCAAAAATCAAAAAGGCCCAAGCGATCCAGAAACAACAAGAGGTCGACGACGACCGCGGCATCGTCGCCGAGCCCGAAGCGATCGAACAGCTCAAGGACGCGACCCGCATCGTCTTCGCACGCCCTGACCAAGACGGAAGTCGCGAGCATACGTTCGCGCGTCTCCGCCGAGAACTTTCTGATCTCAACTCACTCAATACGGTTCTCCAAGACCTCACGAACGAGGCGCTTGCGGCACTTCGTCCCGATGCGCAGCACTCGCCGCGCGAACAGGGCACATATATCGTCCTGCTCAATAACTTGATGGCCGAGATCCGACCCGACGCGAATTCAAACCCGGCCTTCCGTCAGATCATCGAGCAAATTCGCGACGCCAAGATCGAAGTCCCGGAAAAAGTGCGTACGCAACAGATGCTCCGCTCGATGGCCGCACCTGTTTCTCCGAGCGAAATCGCGGCAAAAATTTTCCCGAAAAAGTAACTCGACCTCGCCTCTCGAAAGCCGCCATGTAGTCCGATGAGAAAAGGAGATGCGTACTCCCGCTCAACTTCAAATGATCGTCTGGACTCTGATTGCCGTCGTAGTGGCCGGCGTAGGCGTTTTTGCATCGGTGCTTCAGCCACCGAGCACGATCAAACAGGCGCGCGTCGCTCGACAAGAAACGAAGATCGAACACATCGACTCGCGCGAGCCTGCCAGCGTTCAAGGCCCACAGTACTCCGCGACCACGATCGACGACCGAGGCTCGCAAGCGATCGACTTTACGATTCCCTGTGAAGGTAACAGTCGCTTTTCGAAAAACGTTCTCCAAGTGCGCTTGAGCGGATCGCTCTGTTTAAAAAAGAAAGAGCAAATCGCCTCCTCCGAGATTCGCAACATGACGAACGGATTCGGCGCAACCGTCTTCCCGACAGGCAAACAAGACACATTTACGACGGATTACATCACCCTCGCCAACGGCGAAAATCGAATCCGCATTCAGCACATCCTGAAATCCGGCGGCAAAGTTGAACGCGACTTCGTCATCGAGCGGTAGTACCACCTTCCCAAGCGAAACGCGCCGCGTTTCGCTTGGGAAGGTGGTACCTAGAACGTGAAGTTCAAACCGCCAAGATAGATCGTCTCACGAATCCAGTTTGATGTGAGCTTTCGAACGGTATCCGGGCCGAGATCGCGTTGCGCATCGATAAACGAGAAGGTCGCTGCCAGTCCGGGCGCGAGACCTTTTGTCGTCACGAACGAAACGTTATTCAGCGGCATCGAGTAGTAACTCATGATCGAAATCGTCTTCGTGACTTCTGTTCCGAGAGTCACGATGGTCTCGTCAATCGTCGAAGGACCAAACGCACCCTGGTTCATCTGCAAACGAACTTTGGCAGTTTTCAAATACGGGTTTTTCACGACGAAATCGGCTGTGTTACCCGCGATCTCATAGCGCATATCAAACTGAAATGACTGAACTTGAACATTGAGCGAAGACGCTTTTTCCTTCAGCTCGTAAATTCCTCGCGCCGACGGATTCGTCTTCATGTAGTTATCGACGTGATATTCGCCTAAGCGCTTCAACATATAATCGGCGAACTGACGGCGCTGCTCGGTGTAGTCCTGCGGCGAACCTTGAAACCAAACGTCGTTGTAAAAGCTGGTCCGATTGGGCGCACGCAAGATTTGCTCGGCGTCTGTCCGACCGAAGCGGTTGTTGTAGGCTTCCTGGAATTCGTGCGTGAGCTCGGCGTTAAAAATGTAGTCGTGGAAATTCGGCCCGTCCGAAGGCAACTCCGTGATCATTTGCAAATCGCTCGACTGCGAACCGCGCTCTGCCAAAGTCGAATCGATGTAGCCTTCGTGATTGCGGTAATCGCGCGCCGACGCCATCGCACCCGGGAGCAAAGTCCCGAGAACAAGCGCAAGTCTGACGAGATTCAAACCGAAGTTTTGCACGAAAACACGCCTCCACCCGTTGAGCAATGCAAGGACCGGGACTCTCTAAACCACCGAAATAACAGAGGCTATTTTAAACTAAAAGCCGGTGACTGACCAAAATGTAGACAAAAGAGCACAGAATGACGGAAAAGCTAGTTATTCTGCCTCTTTATAGTCAGACTAGAGCCGACACCACAATCGAAGAAGAGAGTCATTTGACGGCACTTATGCAGCACCAGGGACTGAAACAGCGTAGCGATATTCATTTGACCCGCAAAGTGGCCCACTGTCTCGGCATCTGTTTTATGGCGCTTGCGATCAATCTTTGGGGCATCAAAGTCGGATGGGCTCTTCTTCTGCTTGTCAGCGCGATCATCATCCCGCTCGATGTTCTTCGTAAAAACTCGCCGGGTTTGAATCGCGCGACGTTGAGAATTTTTGGCCCGATCATGCGCAAACACGAACGCGAATCGATCTCGGGCATGACCTTTCTTTACCTCGGATGCATGGTTCTTTTGCTCTTCAAAGACATGCACATCATTACGCTGACTCTTTTGTTTTTGGCGTTCGGTGATCCAATCGCTTCGTTCTTCGGCATCCGTTTCGGCAAAGACCGCATCATCGGCAACAAAACGCTTCAGGGAACAATGGCCGCATTCGCGGTGTGCGCCATCATCACCGGTGTTTACTGCTATTTGAATAATCTCATGACGGAGCGCCTTCTCATCGTTGCGCCGCTGGGTGGCTTGATCGGTGCTGTCGCCGAACTCGCGCCGGTGGGAAAACTCGATGACAACTTCACGTTTCCTGTTATCAGCGCGCTGCTCTTAAGCGTTCTTTTTTTCGTGTTTAGCAGCGGCCCGTTCTGATAGCGTCTTGAGCCATGGATATTCAAACTTCCCGTGCGAACGGCTCCGCCGCTCTTGCTCCTAAAAAACGTTTTCGCCGTTTGCGCATGCGCCCCGGTATGCACATCTATGTTCTTCCGAACTTGATCACGACGATGAACATGTTCTTCGGCTTTCTCGCGATCGTTCAGGCGATCGAGAAGAACTACATGTTCGCCGCCTACGCGATTGTCGCGGCCGCTGTCTTCGATACTCTCGACGGACGCGTCGCGCGCATGACGCAGTCGATGAGTAAATTCGGAGCGGAGTATGACTCGCTCTGCGATTTGGTTTCGTTCGGTGTCGCGCCAGGGCTTTTACTCTATTTGTGGGCTCTTCAACCGTTCGGCCGAATTGGCTGGCTCGCCTCGTTCTTGTTCGCGGCTTGCGGCGCCCTTCGTCTCGCTCGCTTTAACGTGCAAGCGGCGGTTGTCGAAAAAGGATTCTTCCAAGGTCTCCCGATCCCGATGGCGGCCGGCATCGTCGCATCGTCGGTTTTGGCGTTCGATAACATGGGCTGGGAACCTCAGCGCTCGTACACTCTGCTCTTCATGACGATGATTCTCGCCTTCGTCATGGTTTCGACATTCAAGTACCGTTCATTCAAAGACATCGACCTGAAGCGCCGCTTGCCATTCCACTACCTAGTCATCGGCTTGATCGTGATTTACCTCGTCGCAATTCGACCTGAGGTGATGCTCTTTGTTCTGTTCTTCGGCTACGCCGCAACCGGCGCCGTCTTCGGTATCTTGAACTGGGGCAAACCGTTACCGGAGCCCCATCTCGCGACCGGCGTCGACCTAGATCAAGACGGAGGCGACGATCTCCACGAGCAAGTCGACACCGACGAAAGCGAAGACGAAGAACCGCAATTGCCGTGAGGGCGCGGGCCTAAAGCCGACCCTTGAACTCGCGCCGTGCCGCTGGTAGACCCTTCGGCATGGCGAAAATGATCAATATCGGTGTTGTTGGCGCGACCGGCGTCGTTGGTGAAACCTTTCTCTCTCTCATCGAAGAACGTGGCTTTAAAGCAAACGAAATACGTTTGTTCGCCAGCGAGGCTTCGGTCGGCCTCACACGAAAATGTCTCGGCAAAGAATGGCCCGTTCAAACTCTGAAAGAGGGCTGCTTCGACGGCCTCGATCTCGTTTTCTTTTCTTCCGGTGAAGACATCAGCGAAGTGTGGGCACCGAAAGCGGTTGCGGCCGGCGCTTACGCAGTCGATAACTCGTCGGCCTTCCGGATGAACGACAAGTTTCCTCTCGTCGTTCCTGAAGTGAACGGCGATTTGATTCCATCTCAACCGACAATCATCGCGAACCCGAATTGCTCGACAATCCAACTGGTCGTTGCGCTCAATCCTCTTCAGAAAAAATTCGGTTTAAAGCACGTTCGCGTCGCCTCTTATCAATCGGTGAGTGGCGCTGGCCGTAACGGCATCGAAGAACTTTTCAATTCAACTCGCCAAGCGCTCGAAGCTGAAGAGATGAAACCTGTCACCTTTCCCGCGCCGATCGCATTCAACTGCATCCCGCAGATCGGCAGCTTCGGGCCTGACGGTTTCTCGAGCGAAGAAGCCAAGATCATGAACGAGACCCAGAAGATTCTGCGTCTTCCAGGTTTACCGGTCAGCGCGTTCACCGTTCGTGTTCCAACAATGAACGCGCACGCGGAAGCCGCTTGGGTGACGATCAACTCTGACACCGCCTCGGAGGCTGACATCGTGGCCGCGATGAAGACTCAAGACGGTCTCGTCGTCGGTTCACCAGTCGAAAGTCCAGCGTATCCTCTGCAGACCAACGTTTCAGGTAGAGATCCTGTTTACGTCGGCCGTCTTCACCGTGATCGAGCTGAGAAGAACACGTGGCTGATGTGGATCGTGAGCGACAACCTCCGCAAAGGGGCCGCTCTCAACGGTATTCAAATCGCCGAGCGCATCTTTAACTAAGGCCCGATCCTAAGTATTGTCAGAGAAGGCTTCGCGTGTAGAATCAAGGGATGAGCCAATCCATTGATTCCGCACCGATTTCGGGCCTTCGCCGACGTCATCTGATCGCTCAACTTTTTTCATTTATATTGACCGTGATGGTCGCGCTCTCCGCGCACGCCGCGATCAAAATCAACAGCGTCGATGAGTCGCGGGTCTCAAACATTCGCGGTTTAAACACGACCGACGTGACGATCTTCGGCGGAACAGCCGGAACATGTGCTCGCGATAACAACTCGACCGAAACGACGTGCACCAGTTGCGTCGCGGGCGGATCAGGCGATTCGTCTCTCGTTCCTTGTAATGATCGACGCATCAATCCGAATCTCGTGATGCTGATTTCAATCACATCTGACTCTCAAGCATCCGGCTATCCCGCGATGGTCGTCACGCCCACCGGCGGCGGCACTCCGGTTCGACTCGGCTACACAAGTTCGCAGTCGGCTGTCTCCAAAGGCAGCCAAGGCACGATTTCCGTGAGATGGGCCGACATCTGTAACCAAATGCCTGTCACGTCTCCAGGCACGATCTCGAACTGCATCGTCAGTGGCGTGGACAACGCGATCCTCACCGTCACGATCGGAATGAAGTCGGTCAACGACACGAATACGTTCGCATCGGGCGATGATCAAACGACGATCAAAATCAAACTTGTTCCGGGTCCGGCTTCGGGCTCGCCTCTTTATCTCGCACAGACCGGCGGAAACGGAATCACCTACTTCGAAGTCACCAGCGGCGATCAAAAAGGAACGCTCAGCACACTCAGCTGCACGCCAGGTTCTGGTTTCCCGAATTCGCAGAATATTCGCTTTCAGTGGGTTCGCGTTCTTTTCGAAAAGCGCGCAAACGAAAACACGCCGGCTTGGACGAACATCACGCCGGGATCACCACACACCGATTTGCAAATCTCCGACACCGGAAGCTGCGATGACAAAAACCTCGATCTCACGCCCATCGCAATTCAGGGCGGAACTGCAACCGACAACAGTGGCAACCAATCGACCGTCAACATCGAGAACACCACCGACCTCGCTAACAAAAAAATCTACGACATGAAAGTCGCGGTCGTCGACGAAGCCAGAAACGTCTACCTCTACACGCCGGCCGGGAACGATCAAGACTGCAATAACAACCCGGCTTCTCGCGACGGAACAAACTCTCGATACGAGTGTCACACCATCCGTCCTGTTCCCGTCACCGGTGTTCTCGCAAACAAAACGAATTGCTTCGTCGCGACAGCCTCATACGGCTCGCCGATGGCAAACGAAGTCGACACCTTCAGACACTTCCGCGACACGTATCTGATCCCGACGAAGCTCGGTCTTAAATTTGTTCGCTGGTATTACGAACACGGGCCCGCGTATGCCGCGTTCATTAAACAATCCGACACCTACCGTGCGATCGCGCGCGGCTTCTTGTGGCTGCCGCTTCAGTTCGCGAAAGTGTCGCTGAGCTACGGACTCTTCGCCGGCATTTCGTTTTTGACCTTTACGCTTTTCGCACCGTTCGCGCTTCTTGCATGGATGATCAATCGAAGACGGAGTGCTCGTGTCTAAATTCATCATCGCTCTCGCCGCACTCTTGATCTGCGCGCAACCGGCGCGCGCGCAAAGCACACTCGAAGACGACATCAACAAAGAACTTCTCGACTCCGAGCTTGGCCCGACGACCGACGCTCCGCCCGAAGCGGAGTATCCTTACCCGGGCGCGCGCGAAGAAGGCATTCTCCCCGAGGACAACTCGCAAACCGCTCCACGAACGGCTCAAGCGCCTCGCGATGCCTCGCCGCCGATCGAGCCGAATCGCGCGATCGAACGCCCGGCTTCGATCAACGAAGACACCGGCGAATATCACTACGACACGAAACACGAGGCGCCGGTTCCTCGCGAACGTCCGGGCGCGGAACTTCCGCGCAAAACCCTCGAGAATGACGAATACGTTTATTCGACGAAGGGATCGCCAACTGAATACATCGGACGCCCCGGCCAAGAGCGCCCGCTCGAGATGCGTGCCAACGGAGAATTCAAATACGCGACTGAGCAGACCGAGCAAACGGGCTCAGCGTCTTTCCGTGTCGGCTTCTTTGCGCCTCCGATGATTAAGAACGACAAGACAAAACCGCCCACGACGTTCGAGTCGGTCTACACGAAAGATCAACTCCCGGTCCTCTTCTTCGATTACGAACTGCCGATCACGAAGAAACTCGGTCAACTTGGCGTTAAGATTGGCTCCGGTGTTTTCGTTGCGAGCGGAAAAGGTCGCTTCGAGATCGACGATCCGAATCGCCGCGCGAACGATATTCCGCTCGAGCAATATACGTTCTTGATGCTCCCAAACACGGCGACCGCAATTTACCGCTTTCAGTATAAAGACGGACAAACGCTTGTTCCTTACATCGAAGGCGGCGCAGGCTTTTTCACGTTCGCCGAATTCCGCGACGACAACTCATCGCCTCGCTTTGGGGGAGCGCTCACGACGGTCGCCGCCGGCGGACTCAACATCTTGATGGATTGGATCGACCCTCAAGCGATTCGCAATCTCGATACCGAGTACGGCATCAACCACGTCTATCTTTCGCTCGAAGCGCGACAGATCATCGGGTTGAATAAAAGCTACGACTTCACGTCCAGTGTCTTTAACGCTGGCTTCACGATGCAGTTCTAAGTTACACCCAGCGGCTCAATGTCCATTGAGCCGCCAGAACCCAACTACCGATTCGACGAAGCCCCTGACGACACGCGAGCGCCCTTCCGGCGTGTGCAACCGGGCTACACGCGTCTTCGCATGCACGTCGAGTACGACGGCGCCGACTTCTGCGGATGGCAGCGCCAGAACACGAACAAAACCAACTCCGTCCAAGGCGCACTTGAAGACGCAATTTCAAAAGTGGGCGGAGAATTTATTCGCGTGCTAGGTGCCTCTCGAACCGACGCCGGCGTTCATGCCCGCGGTCAGGTCGCACATTTTGATTTCCCCCGAAACCCGGAGGGCTGGGACATTCGCTATGCTCTTCAGGGCATGCTCCCGAAATCGATCGTCCTTCGAGAAATGTTCGTGTGCGTTGAGGACTTCCACGCGATCGCGCTCGTGACGGACAAAATTTATAAGTACCGCGTTCTGAATCGCCGCATCCCGGCAGCCATCGGTCGCGGGTACATGAGCTGGTGCCGCTTTCCCCTCGATCTCAATCATTTAAATGCCTCGGCTCGGCACTTGATCGGCAAACAAGACTTCAAATCGCTCCAAACCTCCGGAACTGTTGTGAAAACGACGGTTCGGGAGATCTTTGAAGCCCATTGGAGCCAGGTCGATGAAGATGTCCTGGAGTTCCACGTTCGAGGTGACGGCTTTTTGAAGCAGATGGTCCGGACCGCCGTCGGCACCATGATGGATCTGAACATGGACGAGAAGCCGCCCGAGACGATGCGGGCGATCCTAGACTCCTGCGACCGTCGGCGCGCCGGGACTTCGGCGCCGGCCCACGGGCTTTTCTTAGAACGAGTGAACTACCCCGAATCCGTTGACAACGGGTGCCGTAAGCTCTAAAACCGATCACTCTCTTTCAATTTCTTGGAGATTTTATGAGCACAGCAGCTCGTGCTACGCACAAAACTTGGATCGCTAAAAAAGGCGAAACTGAAGGTCAATGGTGGATCGTTGATGCTTCGGGAAAAAACCTCGGCCGTTTGGCATCTGAGGTTGCGCAAATCATCCGCGGCAAACACAAGCCGACATTCACACCGAATCAAGACACTGGCGACTTCGTCGTCGTCATCAACGCCGACAAAGTTGTTACAACAGGTAACAAACAAGTCGAGAAGATGTACTACCGTCACTCGCGCTTCTTCGGCTCGCTCAAGTCACGTAACTTGAACGAACAACAAGAGCACGATGCTGCGTTTGTTCTCGAGCAAGCTGTCCAAGGCATGCTCCCTAAGAACAAACTCGCAAAGCAACTCATCTTGAAACTCAAAGCTTACAGCGGTCCTAATCACCCGCACGCTTCACAGAAGCCGCAAGCTCTCAACCTTAAGTACTTGTCGTAATCAGGGGATTGATCGATGGCAGCAGCACAAGCTCAAAAATTCTTCTACGCAACGGGACGCCGTAAGACATCGGCAGCTCGCGTTTTCCTTCGCCCTGGTTCGGGCAAGATCACTGTGAACGGCAAGCCGCTCGACACATACCTCTCGCGCCCAACTTCGCGCATGGTTGTCGTTCAGCCTTTCGGTATCATCGAACAAAACAACAAGTTCGACATCTTCGTCACTGTTGCAGGTGGTGGTGAGTCGGGACAAGCCGGTGCGATCCGCCACGGTGTCTCGCGCGCTCTCGTTGCTTTCGACGAAACACACCGTTCGGCACTTAAGAAAGCCGGCTTCCTCACACGTGACCCTCGTATGGTTGAACGTAAGAAGTACGGTAAAGCCGGTGCTCGTCGTCGCTACCAATACTCGAAGCGTTAATCGTTTCACCTCAACGGCTGCTTCGGTGGCCTGCGAACAAAAAGCCTGGGTTTCGACCCGGGCTTTTTTTATGCCATTCGCTTGGCAAATTCGGGCTTCCGCCGCGCTGGTTTTGGCGTCTCATTCCGAAACTTAAAAGGTAAACACTTTCGGTTCGATTGATCTAAAAAGCTCACGAAACTGAGTGATTTCTCAACAGCTTGCGCGAACCTCGGCGCCAAACCGAGATTCATCGTGAATGAATCGCGACTTCCGTCAAGTTCACCGGCTCCATCCCGATAGGTCTTTATCTCGGGAGGTCACTGATGAAAAAACGCCTGCTGTTCGCGGTCGGAGCTGCGCTAACACTTTGTTTTGCGCCGAACCTTCGTGCTGAGAACACAGACGAAAAATTCATCGCCGAGAACCCCGTGCGCAAGATTTCGAAAGAGGTTTTGCTTTTAGAAAAGAAGGCGACCGACGGCAATGCTAAAGCCCAATTCAAACTCGCAGAGATGTACGAGAAGGGAAAGGGTGGCCTCGCGAAGAACGAGGCCTATGCATTGAGTTGGTATGAAGAAGCGGCCCACAATGGGAACCGCGAAGCGCGCAACCATCTGCGCAAGCTAGGATCGGTCGAGTAAGACTCGTCGCGAACTTACTTGCCGCTCTGACCGGCGAAGAGAAGTGCTCCGCCCTTGAGTCGAGTGACGACTTCCGTTTTCAAGCTATCAGCAACCGCGAAGCAACCGAGCGAGCGACCCGCGCGGCCGTTCGACTTGATGTACGATGGCTCGCTGTACGATGCGCCGTGGATGACGACAGCGCGGCTACGCGCTTTCGAGTTCGTCGTCGACAAGCCGTCGATGCGAAGCGAGAGACCGTGCTTACCGGAGTACGTCGTATCGGTGCGGTAGTATCCGAGCGATGAAGCGCCCGAGCCGCTGACGTTCGAGAACGTCGTCGCGATGCCGTCGTTGTTCGAGTCCGACCCTTTTCCATGAGCGACGGCGTACGTTGTGACGGCGCCCGTCTTCAAATTGATGATGTAGAAGCGCTTCAGCTTCGAGTGCTTCGTGAAATCGCAAACGGCCATGTAAGTTTGGTTCGCGAAGCGAGATTTATTCGCCGCAAAATACGTGACGGCTTTCTTCAAGAGATCTGTCGGAACAACGCGGTCCGGATCGAGATGCGAATACGCATCAAGAACCTGCGCTTCTTGAGAAACGCTCATCGAACGCTCGTCGAACGGCTCAGCCAAGTCGGCCGGAGCTGGCGTCACCGGATCCATGTTTTCGGCTTCAGTGCCGATCTCTTCACCGGGGTTCGCTTGCATCGGCGCGCAGGCGGCCGCTGACGTTGCGAGAATGAGTGAGGCGAGAATACGAATTGCGAGTTTTGTTTTTGTCATCGCTAGTCCCTTCCGTGGGTTAGTGAAGACAGATCGGCTCGCACAGCGGGTGACTTAAACTGAGGCAGCCGAAACTGGACCTCGATCGCGCACGATTCACAAAACAGCAAAGCCGCGCGGGGCGCGGCTTACAAGGTGAGTACAAATAAAAACGGAGTCCGAAGACTCCGTTTTTCAAGCACTCGATTTTGACCGTGATATTACTCGTCGAGAACGTAGTTGTGCGGATCGACCGGAACGTTGTTCACGCGCACTTCATAGTGACAGTGAGGACCTGTCGAGCGACCCGTGTTACCGACCGACGCGATCAAGTCGCGACGGTGAATCTTTTGGCCGACTTCGACGAAGATTTGCGATGTGTGTCCAAAGCGAGTGACGACGCCGTAGCCGTGATCGATCGAAACGAGCTTGCCGTAACCTGGATCATACCCCGCAAACGAAACGACGCCGTCAGCTGTCGCGTAGATCGGCGTGCCCGGAGCTGCGGCGATATCGAGACCGTTGTGCATCGTTGGACGACCCGTGAACGGCGATACGCGGTAACCGAACTTCGACGTGAACCAACCTTGAACCGGCTTAATCGATGGAGTCGCGGCCAACAACGACTGGCGTTCAGAGAGCGATTCCCACAATTCGAGAATGCCCGCTTCACGAACCGTCGTCTCTTGAATGTCTTTGTCCATGCGGATCGCGAGCGATGCGTAGTCTCGCTGACCTTCAACCGCAAGTTCACCTGCAAGTTCGTCGGTCGGTGGCTTTTGGTAGAACACGTCATCGCCCGACCCCGGAGCCGAAATCGCGCCACGAGCTGAAGCCGGTTCGCGGCCTCCGTCTGTTCCCGTCCACATCTCGGCATCGCCGTGTGAACCCGTGCGAGGAAGAGGGCCGATCGCGAGTTTCAATGTTCTGTCTTCTGTATCGACCGCGGTGATGAGGCGAAGCTTCGTCATGAAGCCTTTGACGCGCTCGAGTCCGCTTTCGAGGGCGTTCAACTTGCCTTCGACGACCTGGAACTGTTGTTTGAGCTGTTCGTTTTCTGCGTGGAGTCGTTTGTTCTCGATCGATTGCGAGAGCAAACCGACATAGTCGACAACACAGGCCGCTGAAATGACGGCGCCAACGATGAAAAGAGAAACACCGGCTTTAAGCCAAGCCGCTGAAACGACTAGCTTATGCGTCGTTCCCTTGCGATTGCTCACCATTAAAAAGGTGATGGTTTTCTTATCCACTTCATCTCCCCGTCCGAAACCACTGAACCAGTGTCTCAAAACATATCGGTCGAACTGTCGAAGAACTAAACGCCAAGGTGTGTATCCCTAGACCCTAGTCGAGCCCGTCAGGATGCGTCAAACAGTTCGGCCTATTGGGGCTTTGCGTAAATGATGAGGGTCGTCACGTTATCGTCGCCCCCATTCGCCTTCGCCTCAGTGATGCATTTTGAGACAATGTCTTTGGGCGGAGTGGCCCGAAGGATGTCCGCGATGCGCGAATCCTTCACCATCCCGCTCAATCCGTCTGAACAAATCAAAATCATATCGCCGGGTTGGATCGTGCGTTCGATGATGTCGACCTGCACTTCGCGCTCGAAACCGACCGACCGCGTGATCACGTTCTTCGCCGCAAACTTGTCGACGTCGCTCTCTTTTAAGAGTCCGGCGCGGAGTTGTTCGTTTACCAGCGAGTGATCTTCGGTGATCTGCCAGAGGGCATCTTGAGTGAAAAGATAGGCCCGGCTGTCGCCCACATTCCCTATGTAAAGAGTCTCACCCAACATAAAAGCCGCGACTAACGTCGTGCCCATGCCGTGGAGATCTGACCCCGGTTCTTGAGATTTATCGTAAATGCGTGCGCACGCCGCTTCGTAAGCTTTGGCCATGAGCGCTCGTGGATTCGGTTTACGCGCTCCACTCTCGCGAAGCGATTGCTGCACGACCTCGCGAAAGGTTTCGACCGCAAGTTTGGATGCGACTTCACCACCGCGGTGACCACCCATTCCGTCTGCGACCAAATAAAGACCGAGACTCTCGTCGATCAGAAAAGAATCCTGATTGTTCTCTCTACGCAGACCAACGTCGGTCTGACACCAAGCCTGAAGCGTCATGATTTTTAAAGTCTATTTAGGGCGTGCCTGAACTGAAAGTAAAAACGCCGGAGACACGCGCGAACGACGGTAACCTAGTCCTTTTCAGGTCCAATGTTTACGTCGCTCGGGCTCAACAGCCTCGGCGCCCACTCCGATAAGACAGGTAGATGAAGCGCAATCGACTCAAAAGATTTTTGAACGAGAAAACGATCGGTGTCTCGATCTTGCTCTCCCTCCTCCTTCACGGCGGAGTGGGCGGCGTCATCGTCTATGAAAATCGCGACTCACTTCGCAAGCTCATCGAGCGTCCGAAGGTCAGTGAAGTCGAGCTCGTCGATGCTGAAAAATTCATGGCGCAAGTTGAGAAGATGCGCCCTGTTCAGCCGAACGTGCGCGAAGGTCAGATCGTTCAGCAAGAGCAACAGTTGAACGACGAAGTTCCCGTCAACTCGCGCTTTCTCTCAAAGCACAATCAAGTCGTGAAAGAGCAAACGCAAGCGGCCGTCAACGGTGCGTTTAAGAACACGGATTCGACGGGCGGAGAGAAAAAGTCGATCAAGATGCCGGGCAAAACGGCTGAAGCTTCTGAGCAGAAAGAAGCTCGTGAAGAACAGAAAGCCGAAAAGGAATCCAAGCAACTTCTGACATCTGATGATGGTGTCGATGCCGATCTCGCGGCGAAGTCGTCGAAGATGAAATCGTTTATGCCGTCGTTCCGTCCAACAGCTCCGGTCGTGAATGCGAAAGAAATGGCCGAAGGTGGCGGAGAAGGCCCATCGGCAACCGACGATCATTTGAAAGACGTGAAGACTGGCATGCAGACCATGCTGTCGACGCGCGAGTTCCTTTACTACTCGTACTACAACCGCATCCGCTCGAAACTCACGCAGTATTGGCAGCCAAAAATTAGAGAAAAGATGGAGCGCATTCTGAAAGAAGGCCGCACCATCGCATCGACGGGCGACAAGGTAACGAAGATCGTGATCATCTTGGATGGACGCGGTGTCCTCACGAAGGTGCAAGTTCTCGGTACAGCTGGCGTTCGCGATCTTGACGATGCAGCGGTCGAGGCTTTCCGCGCGGCGGCTCCGTTCCCGAATCCACCGAAGGGAATGGTCGACTCTGACGGCACGATCAAAATTCGCTGGGACTTTGTTCTCGAAGCCTAAGCGCATTTCGGATACTCTTTTCGGACGATGCTCGCTCACACCGTTCTCATCATTACCTCGCACCTCGCAGGCCAAGCGGCGCCCGATGCGCTCGACCGAGCGATCAGGCAACTCGCGTGGATGAAAAAGACAATCTATCTCGTGCTCGGCCCTGACGGCGACGATGTGATGCGCATGTGTTCGCAGATCGATTCGGTCGAGATGCTCTTTGACCCGAACGATGCAGGCCCCTTCTCCCCGATTCTCGCCGGCCTCCACGTGACTGAAGCGGCCGCTTACGTTTGGCATTTGGATCAGCGCTTTCCTTCGAACGAAGAGTGGCAGCGCTTCGAAACCGCGCTCCGGACACTCGACGATTCGAGCGTCGATGCGATTGCCGCTGAGGGCGTTCCGCTGACGCTGCTGACGAAGTCAGGCGTTCGGAAGTTGAAGGAGCGCCCGGCTGATTCAGCTTGGCCGATGAGCGATCTCAAGGTGCAAACGATCGCGCGCTGAAACGCCGCGGTGTTCCCAGAGGTTGGCTCTTCGGCCAGTGAGACGACCTTGAAGGAGCAAATCTCGATCAAAGTAAAGCAAGTCTGACTCACCTGATTGATCTCATGCAGTCCAAGCCGTTAAGCTCGTGTGGATGATACAGTCGTTCAAGCTAAACAAACGCAACTTAGCAAGTCAGCTTCTCGCGGTTTTTCTCGCGATATCGTGTTCGGACAATCTCGCGTGCGCGATCGATTGCTCGAAGCCAAGATCACAATTGGAGACGATGACTTGTGTGAGTCCGAAGCTTCGAAGGAAGTATGACGAGATGACGGAGGCGTATGCGTTAGCTCTTAAAGTGGGGAATCCCGAGAAAATTCAGCACGACCAGCAGACCTGGCTCAAGGCGACCGAAACTCTTCTTTCAGACGCACCGAGCTTCTCGAAGCTAGCGGAGCGCGATACGTCGGCCATCATTGCGGAAAGCGCATATGACAACAGAATCCAAGAATTAAAGAAAACTGATGCGCCTGGAAAGACGGCGGAAGGGACACTGACTTTTGAAATGAAGTCCACGCAACGGAAAATTCCGTCGGAAGTCGAGATTGAATATCCGGTTTTTAAAGGCACGGACCAATTTCGGGTCGCAAGAATCAATAGTTGGCTCTCTTCCTATTTTCCGTCTGATGCGAGTTGCGAGAAGTTGAGAAACAAAATTTCCGAAGGCGATTTCTATCATCGGAAGCTAAAAGTTTTAGATGTCTCTACCGGCGCTGTCGCCTTTACTCAAAAAGGCACGGCCTATTGTGCTCATAAATTTGACGACGAGCGCTTCGAGAATTTCGTTTATCTCTTTGAAAAAAATAAGAAGTTTGGACTTGATGCAGGATTGACGAGGGTCAGTGAACAAAAACTAATTGCCGACTTTCAGAAAAATGCCCAACCGTACTCCTCGCCAGCTTGCCGCGACGAGATTGAGAGCCTGTCGAGAGTTCATCCGGCGTTTGCTTTCACGATATCGTATCCACAGATCTTTATCAGTCTTCCTATCAAAGCCCGCGACTGCGCCAGCACGCTAGATCTCGGCATTGGATCATTCGCTCTGAAATACATAGAAGAGCTAACCGTACGTAAAGCATTTGAAGCCTTTCGAGAAACAAACACTCAAATACTTTAAGAAAAGAGCCTTCCCAGATGAACATCGAACTTATCCCTCAACTGCTCCGGCGCAGGAGTGAAGTTCGCATCTAACTGGTCGAACTATTTTCGCTTGCTCGAAAGAAAGTGCTTGTAGGCATAAACTTGAATCATACGACGTCATTCCAGGCTGAACATTTTCTCGGGCGAGGCCGCTTGCGTATGCTAAACCTAACTCGCCGCGAATCGTGTCGACGTGCGTGTAATGGGCTCGTGATAAGAGCCGCTAGAAACCACCTAAGTTCGTAAATCCCTCAAATTC
The DNA here is from genome assembly GCA_913774795.1 of Pseudobdellovibrionaceae bacterium. Lineage (GTDB taxonomy): Bacteria > Bdellovibrionota > Bdellovibrionia > Bdellovibrionales > JAMPXM01 > CAJYOV01. The sequence continues at coordinate 3,825 of CAJYIL010000172.1, read as the reverse complement.
GAGCGTCGAAAAGCGGTGGTATAACTTTTTTTAGAAGAGGGAGACCCACATTGATGACTGAACTCAATGACAACCAACTTCACTCACTCGCCGTGATCACCGCCGAAGAAGCTCGCAAGATCACACTTAAACTTTTGAAGCTCTTAAATGAAATCGAACGTCGTCATTTGTTTTCGAAGTTCAGTGTTTCAAGTCTCCATGGGTACTGCGTGAAAGAACTGAAGATGGATCAGGCAGAAGCCGGTCGGCATATCAGTGCCGCACGCCTTCTTCGTGAGTTGCCCGTCATTGAAGAGAAAATCGAAAAGGGAACTCTCTGCATCACATCAGTATCTCAGGCTGGAGTTTTCCTGCGACGCGAAGAGGCCTCAGGTCATTCATACGATCTTGAGCAGCGAAAGGAACTGGTTCTTTCTCTGGATAACAAATCGACGCGCGAGGTTGACCGTTTTCTTGTTTCTCAATCTTCGAGTCCCGAGATTCATTTTAAAGAAAGGGTCACGCCCAAGTCGGCAACGATGACTGAAATCAAAACTCATATCGACGACGAGACTCTCGCAGCCATTGAACGCTTAAAGGAGATATGGTCGCACGCAATGCCGGGTGCTTCGATTGCGGATATCTTGAAACGCGCAGCTCTGGAAGCCGTCGAGAGTCATGATCCGCTTAAGAAAGTCGAGAAAGCTGAGAAACGAGAGAGACTTCGTTTGAAGAAGCGTCCTCCGATCAACGGGGGCACCGCAATACGACATCAAGAGACCAATCCGGCGCCGGAGAGCAAAGCGAAAATTCGCCGTGCGATTTGGAAGCGCGACGAGAGTCAATGCACGTTTGTCGATTTGAGCACTGATGAACGCTGCCAAGCGAGACATTTCGTTGAAGAAGATCATATCGTGCCAAAGGCAATGGGCGGTGAGTTTACTCTGGAGAATATTCGGCTGAGATGCCGATCTCACAATCAGCGGCATGCCATCGACTGTTACGGCCCTCGCAAAATGCGAGAGCATATCGCCTCAATGCATTAAACCCTTTATCCGTCGCCAGGTTCAATTCGGTGCCTCGCCCTTGGGCGCCGTCTAGCGCCGGATCGAGGCTCTTTGCACTATCGTCAAATCTAGCCCGTTCCTTAGGCAAGGTGCAGCGCCCAGCCTAGTTCCTTGTCGCCAAAACAGAGCGCATGATAGACCGATAGCTCCAATTTGTTAAAGGATCTGCCTGTGAAAAAGCCCGGAAAAGCCCCTGCCATCCGCAAGGAAGTTCTCGATCGCATTTGCTCGCGCGTTCACTACTTGACGACGCAAATGATCTATCAAGCGAACCATCGCGAAGATAAAGAGAAGGGCGATCCGAAAGTCGGCGGTCACCCGGCGGCATGTGCCTCCTCACTTCACATCACCGGCGCTCTTCACTTGGTCGCGAAATCGGGCTTCGATTTCATCGCGAATAAGCCTCATGCAGCTCCCGTCGATCACTCGTACAACTACGTGCTCGATTTGCTTTTCAAGAACCAAGCACTCGCGGGCGTGAATACCGATCCAGCGACGCTCGAGAAACTCACGCTTGAAGAAGCGAATACGGCGATGATGAATCTTCGCCACTTCCCAGAAAACGGCGAAGCGGCATTTCAGTCGTACCACTCGGCGTACGATCCCGATCACCACGGTTTCTTACCGTCGGGCACGGTCGGTATTCCACCTGTAAACGTTGGTTATTTAGCTCACGCTTACACATTCTTGAAAGATCACGGCTATGATGTTCCAGAAGCTCACTTCTGGGCGATCATGGGCGACTCTGAATTCCGTGAAGGCTCGGTTTACGAAGCCGTTCCTGATTTCGCCGAGCGTGAAATCGGCAACCTCACATGGATCGTCGATTACAACCGTCAATCGCTCGACGGTCACCGCATCACGAACAAAGAGATCATGGGCGGCACCGACGATCAGCGCATCGAGCGCACGATGGCGGCGAACGGATGGGAAGTGATCAACCTCCGTCACGGTCAACTTCGCGAAGACTTGTTCAAAAAGACCGACGGCCAGATTTTCAAAAACTGGCTCGAGAACGATCTCCAAGACTACGAGCTTCAGGCTCTGCTTCTCGTCAAAGACATGCCGGCCTTGAAGAAGGGTCTTGAGAAGGCGCAACCGAAGCTCAAGAAGTTCTTGGCGGCGGTGAAAGACGACGAACTCTTCTGGGGCTTCCGTGATTTCGGTGGCCACGACATCGTGAAGATCGCCGAAGCGATGGAGAAGTCGAAGCAATCGAAGAAAAAGCCGACGATCATTATCATCCATACATTGAAAGGCTGGGGTCTCCGCAACGCGGCTGCACCTGGCAACCACTCGGCCTTGCCAGCCGAAGACGAAGTCGAAGAGCTTCGCGCAAAACAAGGCATCAAGGGCGAGACGATGTTCGCGCGCTTCGATGCAAAGACCGAAGAAGGAAAATACTGCGCAGAGCGCGGCGCTCAGCTCCTCGCAGAGATGAAAGAGCACTACGCATCTCGCGATAAGAACGCGGCGGCTTTCCGTGAGCGTCTCTCACAAGGCGGAGAAATTCCGGTTTCGATGGGGATCAACCTCAAGATGGCATCGTATCCGCACACTCAGTGGATGCTCGGCCAGTTGACCGCAAAGCTCACGCGGATCGCGAACACGACAGATGCATCGAAGCCTCTCACGGATGAGGAAAAGCCGTGGAGAGCGCCCGCGGAGCTTCTCGTTTCGATGGCTCCTGACGTGGGAACATCGACGAACTTGAACCCGGCGATGGACGGTAAGATCTTCGGTGCTCCGGTTGTCACCGATTACGAAACTGAGCTCGGAGTGAAAGATAAGAAGACTCCAGATTTGGTTCCGGGCGAAGATAAGTCTGACCGTTTCTTGAGATTCGAAATCGCCGAAGGCAACGTCATGTCGTGCGTCGGCTCTTACGGTAAGATGCGTGATTTCACCGGCGTTCCGGTTCTTCCGCTCATGACCGTGTACGACTTCTTCGTGAAGCGTGCGCACGATCAATTCTTCTACAACCTCTACTGGAAGTCGGCGTTCCTGCTCGTCGGAACACCATCGGGCGTGTCGCTTTCTCCAGAAGGCGCGCAGCACGGATGGAAGTCGGATTTCCAAATCCCGAACCAGATCACGTGGGAGCCGTTCTTCTGCCAAGAGCTCGACTGGATCATGTGCGAATCGATTCGTCGTCACATGCTCGGCGAAGACGAAGGCCGAACAGGCGTTTTCATCCGCGGAGTCACTCGCGGTGTTGAGCAGAAGATGTTCGCTCAGTACTTGAAGCGCCAAGCTCGTTTCAAGACTTCAAGCGATCAACCTCTTCATGCAGCCGGTTTCGCTGTTGATGGCGCCGTTGATGAGTCGACAGTCGAAAACATCGATGAAGCCGAAATGTTCGAAGCCATTCGCCAAGACGTTCTCGCGGGTGCTTACTACCTCATCGACTACCGCGGATACGCAGGCTACGAACCGGGCGATAACGTCGTGAACATCTTCGCTCTCGGCACGATGGGAACAGAAGCCCTCCAGGCATCAGACGAACTCTTGAAGCGCGGCATTTACGCCAACGTCATCATGGTGACGTCGACTGATTTGCTTTGCGGTATCAATGCGCACAACGACGACTACGCTTTGTTGCGTGAGCGCCTCGCGTTGAGCGGCGGCCTCGTTCTCGGACCAAACGGAAAAGGTGCCAATGGCGAAGGTCACTCGGCAGAATCAACAGCCGACGTCATGACTCTCTCGGGTCGTCGTATCCCGGTCGTGAGCGTTCACGACGGTGAAGCGGGCCTTCTCGACAACATCGGTTCGATCC
>CAJYIL010000171.1 GCA_913774795.1 Pseudobdellovibrionaceae bacterium | reverse complement strand
AAACTTGCCAAAGGTGATTCGAGCACCGCTAACGCGCTCCTCGTGAAGGCCGATTCGATGTCGCCGATGTATCTCCCGCTCCTGCGCTTGCGCGAAGAAGCTTCGAGATGACGATGCGAGCGCTTCTCACCGCGCTCCTCTGCTCTTTGGCATTCGCCGGCTGTAAAAAAGGTCCGGGATGGAAGTCAGAGTCGTACACGAACATCGACGTGAAGCCTCAAGGCGGCGACGTCGAAATCCCGCAAGGCTTGTGGGCGAGAGTTGTCGAGAGCCAGGCGCCCAAACATGAAAAATCAAAAAGTGAACACGCGACCGGTCCTGAGACCGGAGAGGCAAAATCCCCAACCACGGCGATGGAGCCTTTGAAGGTTTATCTGATCGAACGCAATAAAGGCGTTTTGAAAGGACAAAACATCGCACTTTCGTTTGTCGCCGGGGGCGGCCAGCTCGATCTTTCGGAGTACACCTCGAATCTGAAAGGCAGTTACTCGGTCGCATTCGAATTCATGCCTGAGGTCGAGAAAGGGGAGACACGTGTGTTCTTTCTATCGAACTCGGTCCTCAGAAAAATGAGCGGCGCAACGATAGGTTCAGGGTGCAACACGTACTTTGAACTTACGAAAAGCTTCGGTCAGGCGATGAAGCGCGACGGGTTTTTGGTGAATACGTCGGATCAACGGGACGTGAGCGCCCTCGCCGGGACCTACGTCTTCGCGCAAACTATCGACGATAAGATTCACATGGCCACGCTGGTGATTAAAGACGACAGCCATCGCGCACTGCAGTGCCGTCATTGACCTCCCGCAGCCCGCGGTTCAAATTACGGAGATGAGCGCCACTCCGCCGAAAATTTTCATTCGTGATCTCGAAGACAAACAAGTGTTCACGAGCATTTTTCTGGCGCGTGATAAGTCGATGCTGACCGGCAAAAACGGCAAGCCGTACATCAGCGTTTTTCTCGCGGATCAAACCGGCTCAGTCGATGGCCGCATTTGGGATAACGTCGATCAATTGAGCGAAAGTTTCCAAAGTGGCGACGTCGTCAAAGCGAAGGGTCAGGTTCAAATTTTTCAGGGTCGCAAACAAGTCGTCATTCACCGACTCGAGAAGGCGCTCCCCGAAGATTATGATATCAAAGACCTCATGTCGGCCTCTCGCCGAAATCCTGAAGAGATGATGGTGGAGCTCGTTGCGATCGCGGAGTCGATGAGCGATTCGAGCATTCGTCAACTCACGCTCGACGTCTTAAATGACGCCGAGATCCGCCCGCGCATGCTGAAGGCGCCGGCCGCGAAATCGATCCATCATGCGTATCAAGGC
>CAJYIL010000170.1 GCA_913774795.1 Pseudobdellovibrionaceae bacterium | reverse complement strand
AAGTTTTTGGAATTGGCTTGGCGTGAGCCCAATTTTTGCGAGATCGAACGCGCTGCCGGTATCGGGGTTACGCGGGTCGGCCTCGGCCGGTGAGCCTTCTTCGGTGACGGCGTCGGTCGTGAGATTTCCCTCTTCGTCAGGGCCGCTTGGCTCAAGCAGCGGACGCATATGCTCGTCGACAAGTCGCGAGAGACCTTCTCGCCCCATGAATTTCACGAGCGCATCGGCTTGCCAGTTTTCGAGCCCCATGACTTTTGAGACTTCGCGAATCGCCATGCGCGATCGGTAACAGACGACGACGCACACCATAGCGGCGCGTGAGGCGCCGTACTTTTCGTAGATGTGCTGAAGAACTTCTTCTCGGCGTGCGTGTTCGAAGTCGATATCGATATCGGGTGGCTCGGCGCGCTCTTTAGAAAGAAATCTTCCGAACATGAGGCCCATGCCGATCGGGCAAACGTTCGTGAGTTTTAGCGCATAACACACGACGGAGTTGGCGGCCGATCCTCGGCCTTGATGGAGAATACCTCGCGAATCGGCGAAGACGCAGATTTCTTTAAGCGTGATGAAGTAGTCTTCGTAACCGAGCTCGGCGATGAGTTTGAGCTCTTCGTCGACCTGTGTTCTGACTTTTTGTAAGAAAACCGCGAGCTTTTTCTTCTCGTAAGTTTTGGGCGGAGTTTGTTTCCACTGTTCGATCTTGGTGGCATAGCGTTCGCGGATGCCCTCTTCGACAAGATCTCTTAAGTGCTCAGTCGCGGTTTTTCCTTTGGGCAAGTTTTCTTGCGGATAGCGATATCTCAGCTCGTTTAATTTGAACGTGACTCGCTTGGCGATCTCGAGCGTGCGTTTAAGAAGAATCGGATTCTCCTTAAAAAGAAATGCCATTTGCTCCGGCGATTTCATGAAGCGCTCGCGGTTCAGCGTCAGTTTCGTTGCGGCTTTCTTGAGAGTCGTCTTGTGAAGAATGCACGTGAGCACATCGTGAAGCGGCTTTCTTGCCGGATCATGATAGAGCGGTCGCTGCGTCGCGAACGCCGGGATTTTATACTCGGCTTCGATCTTCAAAGCCTGTTGGTAGAGTTTCACTGACTCCCACGTGAGATCTTTGCTCACCGGCAAGTAGATACGGTCTTCGAAGGCGTCTTTGAGTTTCTTGAGCGTTTTGTCGGTCCAGGGCGGAAGAGGAAATACCAGGAGTTCATCCGTATGCTCACAGATGTCGTCGAGAGAAAGCGTGATCTCGCCCTTGGGAGATTTGCGCTTGGCTTTGGTGATGAGGTGGCAAAGGCGTGAGTAGCCTTCTTTTTTCATCGGCATAAGCGCCACGGGACTTGCATCGAAAGGCGTGAGAATCGCACCGCTCAGGAAGTGGAAGGGCTTCTTCGGCTTGCCTTCGTGATCGGCGTACGCGAGTTGCTCGGCATCGAAGAGCGACGGTCGCTCGACGGCTTGAAACGCTCGTGCGATCCCGTAAACACCATTGGTATCGCAGATGCCAAGACCCGCGTAGCCAAGCTTGCGTGCGCGCATGATCATCTCTTCGGGGTGACTTGCGCCCTGAAGAAACGAAAAATTCGATTGCGCGAGAAGCTCGATGAACTGCGGTTGTTCTTTGAGCTGCACGAGTTGATCGAGAGACGACGGAACTGTGCTCACGCCGTACGACGCTTTGAGCGCTTTCGTGCGCTCTTCGAGTTCGTGCTGTTGGTAGCGCGTCGATTCACAGTAGCGAACGTCTTGCGCTTCGATGTTGATCTCGGCGCGTTCGCTCGCGGGGCGTGCGATGTCGAGAGGCTCGGCGGCCACCTCCGCTGCGGAGGTCACGACGTGGGTGGGAGTGACATCACGCTCGGTCGGCGATTTTGAATCACCCACGCGGTTTGATCCTGACGCCGATGGGTCCCAAAGCTCGCGCGCCCCGCGGCCGCCCGAAGCTGAGCCACTCCCGCCAGGCTCGCCCGGCAGATCACAGGTTTTTGAATGCTTCACGGCTGGCGCCCCACTCGAATGCGAAGAGTGTGTGTCGTCCAGTCGATATCGACGGGAATCAGAGCGGTGGTGCATCCGGAGTTAAAGACGCACGCACCGCCTGCAGGAAAGTCAGGTGCGCTCTCAGATTTTGAGAGCAACGTCAGCGACGGCGACGAACAAGAGGACGAGGAACGAAATGCAGGCGAGATACAAGTCTTGCGACGATTCAATCGCGTGACGGGACGTTTGTGCTGACGGTTCACAAAATCTCCAGGTTTTCACGTTTGAACTGCTTTCGGTTTTCATCACAAACATCCTTGTTGTGGGTTCTTACGAAGAATCAAAGCTGCAAAAAAAGTCAGTCGAGTTAAAGCCAATCAAAAAAATTAACGAGAGGGTCCCGCTCTTCGAAGTCAGAAGAAGGGAGAGTCTTTACTCCAAAGAGCAGAACCCTCTCGCGCCGCGAATCTTTAAGCTTGGTCACAACAAGCTCCCGCGATTCAGGCCCGCGGTGGTCACTCGAGTTGGAAAGGTTTGTGAAAAGCCGAGACGTCTTCTTGTGGTCATTACGGTAACCTCAAAGCTCCTGGGCGAATCTC
>CAJYIL010000169.1 GCA_913774795.1 Pseudobdellovibrionaceae bacterium | reverse complement strand
AAATTCTCGGTGGAACGATCGGTCAGCGACGAAAAGAGATGTTGATTGCAACGAAGGCCACCTTTTCCACAGGCTCGGACGAGGTGGTGACGTGAAGATCCGTAATCCATAGCGCCCGAGCCTGTGGAAAAGGTGGCCTTCGTTGCAATCAACATCTCTTTTCGTCGCTGACCGATCGTTCCACCGAGAATTTCTTCTGCGGAGCCCTCTGAATATCCGTTCGCGGTATCAAAAAAGTTAATTCCGGCTTCCATGCAAATATCGATGAGTCGTTGAGCACCTTTTTGGTCGGTGTCACCCCAAGCCTTAAAAAAGTCGCCTTTTCCGCCGAACGTTGCGGTTCCAAAACTCAACGCCGGAACTCGAAGTCCCGATCCCATTAGCTGACGATATTCCATGCGTACGGTCTCCTCGTGGAGCGACCACGATAGCGGTTATGCAAATAGCGGGAAAGTGCTTTCCAAAAAGAGCGTCTAATCAAGAGGCGCGGCGCAGCCGTAACATAGAATGCAACACCAGGAGAACCCATGAACCAGTCCCTCTCGGCCACAGCCCTTGCTCAGCTCTTCACCGAAGCCCGCACTCACCACAACTGGACGACAAAGCCGGTCAGCGATGAGCAAATCCGAGAACTCTACGAAACATTGAAATGGGGCCCGACCGCGGTGAACGCAAACCCCGCTCGATTTCTGTTCATCAAATCTCAGTCTGAGAAAGAAAAGCTCTTACCCGCACTGATGGGCTCAAACGTTCAACAGGTGAAAGACGCCCCGCTCGTGGTCGTGATCGCCCACGACGAAAAGTTCTACGATCATTTACCGACGCTCTTTCCGGCTTACGATATGCGGGCAACCTTCGAGTCGAATTCACAAATGGCGCAATCGACGGCCTTTCGCAACTCGACCCTTCAAGGCGCTTATTTGATTTTGGCCGCCCGCGCTCTCGGTCTCGATGCCGGCCCGATGTCAGGATTCGATAACGCGAAGCTCGATGAGATTTTCTTTAAAGGTACAACCTGGAAGTCGAACTTCATCGCGACACTTGGCTTCGGCGAGCACTCGAAAGTCTATCCGCGCGGAGCGCGTCTTTCGTTCGATCAGGCCGCTAAGATTGTTTAGTTCGACCGATTCGAGTACAGTGGGCGCATGGAAAAAAAGCGTCCCTCGTTCGAGCAAATCTACATGGACCTCGCCGCGACTCTCGCCGAGCGATCGACCTGTGCTCGCATGAATGTGGGCACGGTCATCACTTCGACCGACTACCGCAAAGTTCTAGCGGTTGGTTATAACGGCAACGCGGCCGGGCTCCCGAACACGTGCGATCGCCATGAAGCGGGCAACTGCGGCTGCCTTCACAGCGAAGAGAACGCGGTCATCAACTGCGATTCTCCTCGCTCAACCGAGAAACACGTTTTCGTCACGCACCTGCCATGCGTTCAGTGCGCTAAACGCTTGATTAACTTGGGCGGAGTCAAAAAAATCTTCTACCGCAACGAATATCGCCTGACCGATTCGATCGACATCTTGAAGTCAGTCGGCATCGAAGTCGAAAAGCTCGAAAACTGATGTTCGCCTTGTTGCTGATGACGATGGCAGCGTTAGCTTCTCCTTCGTCTGATGTGTATGAGCCGGTCAAGAAGCCGGCTTTAGCGACTGTGGTGTTTGTCCACGGCGGCGCATGGGTGGGTGGAGATAAAAGCGAGTATGCGTCGCTCGCTCCCACCTTCACTTCGCAAGGTTATCGATTCGTTGCGATCAATTACCGGCTGGCGCCGGGGTCTCAGCATCCATCTCCGGTCGAAGACTTAAACGCATCGCTCGCGAAATACGAGAAGATCGTGATGGTGGGTCACTCGGCCGGTGCCCACATGATTGCGTTCTGGAATACCGCCCACACAAATTCGCACGTTCTGGGCTTCGTCGGGATCGAAGGCATCTACGATTTAGCTGCGCTCGTGAAGACATGGCCGTCGTACAAAGACTGGTTTGTCGCAAAAGAATTCGGCTCGGCTGAAAAGTGGCCAGCGGCTTCGCCCGCGCTTCTCCCTGTGAAGTCGAAAGCGCCTTGGCTCGTGATTCATTCGACGAAAGATGAACTGGTCGATCTCGCACAATCGACCGCGTTCGTCGCGCACCTCCGAAAAGAGGGCGCTCCGGTCGACTTCGTTCAGCTGAAGACCGAGTCGCACTTCGAAACCGTGAGTTCTCTCCGTGATCCAAAGAGCGAGGCGGCAAAAGCCGTTCTGAAATTCATTTCGGAGCGCCGATGACAAGATCCGGGTGTCAAAATCTTCGACACCCGTCAGACCGTGTTTGCAAAGTCATTCGCTGAAAGATGGTTTCTCCGTTAATTCGAGCTGACTCAGCCCAGGTTTGCACTTGCATATCGACATGGGAAAACTCAGAGACCAGCTCCAGGCCGCACAGATCGCTCGTGAGAAGTACGAACTCCGCCACGCCGAACTCCTTGAGCGTGGGGCGCGGGCTGATCGCGAGCAGTCGTTGACGCTGATCCTCTCCGGCCTCGCCGCGTTTTACCTAGCGGTGCGGTTCGGTGCAACGAAGCAGCTCGATGCGATTGGCACCTACACGTCATATCTTTTTGAGATCAGTCTCGTCGTCATTGCATTTTCACTCTTAAGACCAAAACTCTCTTTAAAAGCACTCATGAGACCGTGGACTCTTGTAACCGCGGTCATCGCCCTGTTCGCAGGAGCAGCGGTCAACAAAGCCGCCGCGCTCGCGGGTTTGACGATCCAGATGGATATCAAATCGAAAGAGACCGTCTTCTTTCTCTTAGCCGTTGCGCCGATCTTGGAAGAGTTGGTTTTCCGGTTCTTGTTGTTTGCATCTCTGGATCGCTCATTCGGATCAAAAAACGCATGGTTCGTGACGAGCGTCTTATTCTCTTACTCGCATCTTCACGCGATTTGGTTCGTGCCACCTGAGTATTCGAAGTTCATCATCTACCAAACGGCCTACACGTTTCCTTTGGCTCTCGTCTGTGGATACATGGTGCGGAAAAAGTCGTCGCTGCTCTCAGCGATTCTCATTCACGCTTCTTTCAATCTCGGATTTTACTTCGCGTTCATGACTTGAGCGACGATCTCGTAAGACCGTCTGCGGTCGCGATCGTCGTAGAAGTTTGAAGAGACAATGAGTTCGTCTGCGCCCGTCATCGCAATAAGTTGATCGAGACCTGCGCGTACACGCTCGGGTCCACCGACCACGAAAATCTCAAGCATGCGTCGAACGTGCATCTCCTCCATCGGAGACCACACGCCTTCCATCGAATCGATCGGCGGAAGAGCGAGACGAGGATTGCCTCGAACGAGATTCAAAAACGTTTGGTAAACCGTTGTCGCAAGTCGCTCGGCTTCACGATCGGTCTCAGCCGCTACGACCGGCACACCGACCATCACGTAGGGTTTCTCAAGATGTTTCGAAGGCGTGAACTCGCGTCGGTAAATGTCGAAGGCCTCGATCATCTGCTGGGGTGCAAAGTGACCGGCGAATGCGTAAGGTCGACCTAATTTCGCTGCGAGATGAGCGCTGTAGAGCGAGGAGCCCAAAATGTAGAGCGGAATATTCAGGCCGGCACCCGGCACGGCTTTGATTTTTTGGTAAGGCTCAGGTTCGGCGAAGAAGAACTCCAGTTCTTCGATCAACTCATCGAACTCCCCGCCTTTGAGATCAGTTCCACGGCGCATCGCCATCATCGTCATGCGATCAGAGCCTGGCGCGCGGCCCAGACCAAGATCGATACGACCGGGGTAGAGGCTCTCGAGCGTCCCGAATTGTTCAGCGATGACGATCGGGGCGTGGTTCGGAAGCATGATGCCGCCTGAGCCTATACGAATTTTGTTTGTGCCTTCAGCGAGGTAGCCGATCACGACCGAGGTGGCTGCCGAAGAGATACCGTCGATACTGTGGTGTTCGGCGACCCAATAGCGCGTGTAGCCCAGTTGTTCGGCGAGTTGAGCGAGTGATCGCGACGCCTTAAGCGATTCGCCGATCGAGCGATGTTCGTGGTACGGAACGAGGTCGAGGATCGAGAGCTTCACTGACATTTTCTAATTATCGCGTGTAGCGTTTAAGAATGCATCCGGCTTTCGTGAGTGCGAAGGAATTCGTACACAAACATAAAAAATGGGAACCTTTGGTCTTCTTCATCGCGGGCTTTGCCTTCGATGCCATGCTTCTTCACAGGATTGATGATCCCCTGATGTTGATACACCAGGCTGTTTATCTCTCACTCTGCGCCTTCATCATCGCGTGGGATTTATTCGGTGAGGTCGACCGGGCCGAGGTTCCCGCCGATTCCCAAGGACGCATCCCGAAATTGTTCGCAAAGCTTTGGTCGTACCGCGAAGGTGTTTTGCACTTCATGCTCGGAACACTTCTTAACGTCTACACAATCTTCTACTTCAAGAGCGGAACAATTCTCTCTTCACTCATCTTCCTCGCTCTCCTCGCCTCGCTTCTTTTCGTGAACGAAGTAAGACCCAAGCAAGTACCGAAACATATTTTACGAAACGCCCTCTTCGCCCTCTGCTTAATCAGTTATCTGAACGTGATCGTGTCAATCGCGGCAGGATCCATCGGACTTTTGGTTTTCATAGGCGCACTCGTGTGTGCCACCGCTTTACATTTCGGCTTCACCGCCTTCTTGAAGCGCAAACTGGATCCGGCAAAAATCCGTCTCCAGGTTCAAGCGCCGTTTGTCGCGATTCTCGTGATCTATGCTCTTCTCTATGTGACGAAAGTTCTTCCGCCCGTCCCTCTCTCTGTGAAACACATCGGGATCTATCACGGAGTGACTCGTGTCGAGGGCGGTTACCAGCTAGAAGAGCGCGGACCCGAGTGGCGCTTCTGGGAGAGCGGAGACCAAACGTTTGAAGCGAACGGCGGAGATAAGGTTTACTGCTTCGTTCAAGTTTTCGCTCCGCACGGATTCCGCGACCAACTTAAAGTTCGTTGGCGCTATCACGACCCTGTTCACGGGTGGACCGCGGGCGACGCGATCCCACTTTCGGTCAGCGGAGGACGCGACGAAGGGTTTCGAGGGTTCACCTCAAAGGCAAATTACACAATGGGCGATTGGCGCGTTCAGGTTGAAACGTCTGACGGGCGCGAGATCGGCCGCATCAGCCTCACTATCAAACCGGGTGGTTCGACTCTCCAGAGCCCACGGTTCATCGTAAAATGAAATGGCCTAAGCTTTTGCTCGCTGCTTCGCCTTCAACCACGAAATGATGCTCAAGAAGACAAAACAAATACCGAGTTGAACGAGCGCGGTTGTTCGCGCCTGTTCGTAGTTGAAGCTTTGAACGGAGTCGTAGATCGCAATCGACATCGTGCGAGTCTGACCCGCGATGTTGCCTCCGACCATCATCGCAACGCCGAATTCTCCGAACGTATGCGCAAAGGCGAGCGCGACGCCGCTGAAAACGCCCGGCCAAGAGAGCTTGAGAATCAGCTTCCAGAAAGTTTGTCGATGAGTGGCGCCGAGACTCAAGTAGCCCTCGATGTAAGTTCGGTCGACGGCGCGAAAAGCTTCGACGAAGGCCTGCGTGGCTAGCGGCAAATTCATGATCGAAGCGCCGATGAGGAGCGCCCAGAACGTGAAAACCAGTTTCACGGGCGCGAGAGCGAGGAGCAGATAAAAGCCAACGACCGTCGGCGGAAGAACGAAGGGCAAAAGCAAAAACGCCTCGAACAAAATCTGGAGGCGCGAGCTTGTAAACGCGATCCAGGCCGCGAGTGGGATGCCGATAACGAGGAGCACGAGCGACGACGCAATCGCGAGTTGAAAGCTGACCGCGAGCGCACCCCAATCCATCACGGGCCTTTGAATCCGTACTTCGTTAAGATCGCTTGGCCGGGCTCGGCCATCACGTACGCCAAGAACTCCGTGGCCAGCTGATTGCTCGAAACAACGACGCCCGACTGCACCAGCGGCTTTGCCTCCGTCACGACGGCGTAGGTGCCCTTCATTTGCGGTGATCGAGTGAGTGCGAGAGCAATCAGCGCCACGTCCGCAGCACCCGTTTGAGCGAACTGCGCCGTTTGCGAAATGCTATCGCCTTTCACGATTTTCGTCTGCACATCATTCCAGACCCCCGCAGCGATCAGGGCTTCACGAGCCGCTTTACCGTACGGAGCATGATCGGGATTGGCGATCGCGATTTTCTTTACGAGAGGATCGCGCAAGAGCGAAAGACCGCGTGAAACATCGAAAGGCTTCGCCGTCCACATGACGAGAGTCCCTCGCCCGTAAACCCACGGCGTGTCTTTCACGATCTTTTT
>CAJYIL010000168.1 GCA_913774795.1 Pseudobdellovibrionaceae bacterium | reverse complement strand
GGCAGGGCCGACACCGAGTTGGAAAAATCCCCGGCGGTTGGGATCAAGAACTTTCGGTGACGGAGCACGGAGATCGCCGCCAACTTCGGGCTTCGCTTCGACGACTGTCGCGCTCGGCGCCGGCGGTGGGACGGGGCGCTCGGCTGGCGCTGGCGCTAAGCGAGCTTCACGCGCTGGTGGGACCGGGCGTGCCGCTGGACGAACGATCTCTTCTTCATTTTTCAACTCGATCGCTTCGGATTGAGCCGGGACATCGGCGTCTTCATCGGTTGCCGATTGGGTCGTTGCCGATGAAGTTTCGTCCATCTCCTCGTCGCTGTCGCGATCGACAGCAAGGCTTTCGTTCTCTTGAGCTTGCGACTCAAGATAATTGGAATCGCTAGAGGATGTGTGTGTTGCCGCGCGCGCCTGAGGTGCAGCGAGAAGAAGCAAAGCGGCCAGCGCTAAAAAGCTTTTTGACATGTTTAAACTCCGTTTTCGAGGGGTGATGCGACTTCTATTTGAAAGTCGCTCTAAGGCCCTATCTACTCACGGCTGCGTTCGGGGCTCGAGATGAGTTCGCGATGTTTGATCGAACGACACACAACATGGCAGTTGTGTGGAATAACAGTCTTCCTGAACGAGGCAATCGATCTCGCTCAAGTGGCGCACTCTAATTTCAGGTGAGCCAATTTTGCTCTCTCAGCGGTCTGTTTTGTTCCAGAGAACGTGATCTGCGATTACGAGCGCCGCCATGGCTTCGAGAACCGGAATCGCGCGCGGAACAATGCATGGATCGTGGCGACCCTTTTTAGCGACATCAAGAACACTCGACGTAGGCTTGAAACTCACCCGAAGAGTGATGCGTTCTCCCGTTGTGATGCCACCGCGGACCCCACCGTAATCGCTGTTCTTGGCATCTTTGTGAAACGTCGAGCCTTCTGCTCTGGCAGCTTCGAAGCCGGCTCCAAATTCGACTCCGCTCGTCGCGCCAACACTCATCATCGCCGCCGCGAGATCGGCTTTTATTTTGTGAAAGACAGGTTGTCCTAAATTTTTTGGCAACCCGTCGATCCAGATTTCGGCGATCCCGCCATAAGAGTGCCCTTGCGCTTTGGCATCGGTCAGGAGTTGCGTGACCGCCGCTTGTTGATCCACCGACGGAAAACGAGAGGCGAAGTTGTCTGAGTTTTTTTGTTTCTCGAAATTCTTAAGCTCTTTTTTCGTGAGTTCGATCGGGCCGATCGCTCGAGCGAAACCAGTGATCTTCGTTTTAGGTGCCTGTTTGGCAAGGATCATCCGGGCCACCGCGCCGCCGATCACTCGAGAGACCGTTTCGCGGCCCGATGAGCGACCTCCGCCCCGCGGATCTGAGTGGCCGAACTTTTCTTTCCAGACGTCGTCGGCGTGACCCGGGCGCGATTTCAATTTCTTGTAGTCTCCGCTTCGCTGATCGTGATTTCGAATGATCACGGCGATCGGCGTGCCGAGTGTTTTGCCTTCGTAGACTCCGCTTAAAACTTCAGGGGCATCTTGCTCTGCACGAGACGTAACGATCGCGGATTGACCCGGTCGACGGCGCTCAAGTTCTTTCGCGAGCAACTCGGCATCCCAGCTGAGATTTGCCGGAACTCCGTCAATAACGGCCCCCAGTGCCACGCCATGGCTTTCACCGAAAGTCGTCAGTCGAAGTCTTTTCCCGAATGTATTGGCTCCGCTCACACGGTCTCCCAGAATTGTCGTTGGGCTTTAGCTTGAGCTTTAAACATCCCAAGGCCCGAGATGTAAATGGCTTTCGTTTTTAAAGCGTAATCTCGACCCGCACTCGCATCGGAGTAATTCAAATCGAAAACAAATTTAGGACGCCACTCGGCTGGGGGCGACTCGATTTGTTTGGAAGGGGCCGCCCAAATGACAAGCTCGGGAGCTCGTGCGACACCGCCCGTATCCCGGAGCAAACCTGTGCGAGCAGAGACGAACTCGGCTTGAGGAAAAACCTCTCGGATAGAATCGAGTGTCCCGCCCCCGCCCCACACGGCTGCACTTCGATAAGGAGGAATTTGCGCCGCCGCTTCGCGAAGCCCGATGACATCGGTGTTTGCGCCCAAGATCGACGGTTCAAAGATCAGGGTATTGATCGGCGAGTTTGCGTGGGCGAGCTCTTGCGCCTTTATTTTCAGTGGCGCCGTCACCGCTGCATGCGTGAGGCCCAACTCGCGCAAGACCGGAAGAGCCGTCGACCACTCGTCTTCAGTGACACGAATGGCGTAAACGGCGTGCGGTGCAAAATAAGATCGGTGCTCCATCGGCGTGCGCGAGTGCTGAACCGGATCTCCCAGCACGGCGGCAAAGCTCTTCGTGTCAGGATGTCGTTGCCACTGTAGCAGTGTTGGCTGATCGGGCGCAGAACCCGTATTTTCGCGAATGAAGTTGAGACTGAAGTCGCGTCGGTGATCTCGGTACCACGCCCAGCGGCCGTCGGGCGACATCGGGAGAAAAACGCGGCGGTCGGGCTCTTCTTGTTGCCATCGATGGCCGCGGAGCAAGTCATCAAAAGAGTTTGTCGGAACTGCAGCTTTCAACTTTGCTCGCGGGTGCGACAATTTTGAGAAGTCATTGGAGTGGAGCGAAACATACGAAGGCTCGATTTGCGGATCGCCCAACTCGAGCGCCCAGTCGGTGGCACCGACGTGAAGCGATTTTGAGTGAGCGATTCTTGATGGCTCCCGAAAGCTGAGAAGACTGTTCGCGTCGGGAATGAGGCGCACGGCTTCTTCGATCTGGCTTTCAGAAAGCAGGTCGTCGCGCAGCTCAAACCACTTCAAATTCCATTTCAAGCGATCGCGGATGAAACCTGAAAAATCGCGAGCGAAATTTTCTTTTTGCAGAGTCAGGGTTGCGCCATTTAAATCCAGGCCTCGTGTAAAATAAGATCGCTCCGCCGGATCGTTCGAGTCTTCGATTCCTTCATCCAAAATCAGAATGGCATCCGCGCGAGCGGCGTAACGAGGCTCACGAGCTCTTGCGCGCATATCAAATTCTTCCAGCGCGCTCATGTCAGGATTCAGACGAGGACGATCGGTGAAGATGCGGCCCGTTTTGTCGGTGACCCGACGAACCCAGATGACATGCCAGTCTTGCGGTATTTTTGAAACGTCGAAACCTGCGCCGAGGGCAACGACGAGCGTCTCTTCGTCAGTCTTTTTTGCTAACTGCGCGAATGTCGATTGTTCGATCGCCCGAAAGGCCGCCTCGCCAGATTCTTGAAAAATTCGGTGAATCGAATTCGTCGTGACTCGTTCGATTTCGCGATCAAGATCGATGACACGAACTCGCGAGGAGCCGAGATAAGTCTCGATACGCGAGAGGAGCGACGTCTTGCCGACTCCTCGGTGACCGATCAGCGCGATTCGTTTCACTTGGTGCCCGCTTCAATCGCGCGCCAAAAGCCAGGAAACGATTTGTCGACCACACGCGGCTCTAGAATTTCGAGGTCGGCCCCAGCGGCTTGAGCGACTGCGGCCGCCATCGCGAGACGATGATCGTGATCGGTCGAATAACGGAAGTGAGCGGGAAATCCTGATCCGCCCTCGATCTCGAGACCGTCGTTCAAAACGCGAACTTTGCGACCGAGTGCTTTCACGAGTTCGGCGATTTTCCCGATACGGTTGCTTTCTTTGTGCGCGAGGTGAGGAGCGCCGTGTAACCGTGAGCGCCCGTTTGCGAGCGAACACAAGACCGCGAGCACGGGAAACAAATCAGGCGCATCCCGGAGATTGAATTCAATCGGCTGAAGAGTCTTTGCGGCTTCGACACGGAGAACACCTCGAGTGACCGAAGTGAGACATCCCATCTGTCTTAAGAGATCGACGAACACAGAATCAGGCTGGAGTGAGTGTTCAGGCCAATTCTCGATTTCGACGATCCCGCCGCGCGCGACTCCCACCGCCGTCAGGGCAAAGGCGGAACTTGCATCGGGTTCGGCTTCAAGACTGTCAGCGGTGACTCGACTGTGAGCTCTGACGACACACGATTCGCCTTGGCTTTCGATCTCCATTCCCGCACGGCGGAGAAGTTCGATCGTCATCGAAAGGTACGATTCCGAAACGCGCTCGCCCGTGAAGTTGATCGTGAGATCGAAAGGCAACTCCCAAGCATTCAAGAAGACAGCCGACGCAAATTGCGAAGAGACTGACCGGTCGATCACGACGTCGCCCTCTGGCTGTTGCCAGCCTTGTCCCCGAATCGTCATACGTTGCATACGAATTTCGGCTTCGCAATCGAGCTGTGTGAGTAAACGAGAGAGTTCGGCCTGGGGCCGCTCGAACAAGCGAAGTGAGCCAGAGAGATGATGTGTACCAGCCAGCCGTGACGCTCGAAGAGCCAAAAAACGCAGAGTTGTTCCTGCGGCTCCGCAATCGGCCATCTCGCCGCGAAGGATTTGCTCGAGGCCCCGACGCATCTTCACGACATCGTCTGCGTCGGAGTCGCCAACGATCTTAAGAGTCGGTGAAAACGACTGGATGATCAAAAGCCGGTTGAGAATCGATTTGGATGCCGGAATCTGGCCACGATAATGAAAGTTCATCGAGCCCAGCCTTGGCGCCGAGCTTCGAGAACGAGAGCGTCGATCGAAACTTCGACTCTTTCGGTTCTCCCGATTCCTTTTAAGAAAATAAAAGTCACGCGACCCACCGAGGAGCGCTTCTTGTCAGCGAGAAGGGCTTCGCGAATCTTCTTGGAAGCAAACGCACGTGGAGCTGGAGCCAGCCCTAGATGACCCATGAGCGCCATCGCGCGATCAAACGCCGCCGCGCTCAAGCGACCTGTCGAGCGCGAGTATTCGAGGGCGAAGAATGTGCCTTGAGCCACGGCCGAGCCGTGAGAGCTCCCGCTGAGTGCCTCGATGACGTGACCCATCGTGTGACCGAGGTTGAGAACTTGTCGCAAGCCTTTGAGCTCGTTTGGATCTTTTTGGACGATGCGAAGTTTTGAATCCACAGCCGGCTTCAAGAATTTCCACAGGAGCGCACGACCTTCGAGACGCGATGTCTCGAGTCGATGAACCCAGGCGCCTCCGGCGATGAGAGCGATCTTCGCGAGTTCGCCCATTGCATCGACGACTCGATCGTCTCCGGACGAATCAAGAAGAGGCTTCACCAAACAAACAGTGTCGGCCGGATAAAACGTGCCGATTTGATTTTTGACGCCCGCAACGTTGAGAGCTGTTTTTCCGCCGTGCGCGGAATCGATCGCCGCCAACCATGTTGACGGAACATGAACGAGGCGAACTCCCCGCTTATACACCGAAGCGAAAAAGCCCGCGAAGTCGCCGACCGATCCTCCGCCCATCGCAACGACTGTCATTTGACGGGCGGGCAAATCCAGCGAAGCTTTGTTGAGCCGCTCGCAAAATGCGGCGAAGCTTTCAATCGACTTCAGCTTTTCGCCTGAGTGAACGGCGAAGCGATGCGGAAAAGTCGCAATCTCAGCTGCAAATTTTTTTTCGAGAACAGAGTCGTAAATCAGAATGGCGAGCTTCGGATTCGTACGGGACCGAGACGAAACCTGCGCGAGCTTGGATAAGTAGACGTTCTGCGAAGCCACCGTCTCAATTTGATCCCACCACCTGACCATTGTCTAATTTTTTCGTTCTGCCGATGAGATCTTCATGAACAGCAACAAAGGTCTTTACGCCGTCGGCTTCATCTTGGGTCTCTCAGGTCTGCTCGTCGTCGGGGTGACTGTGGGTCAACATCAAGTTGAACGAAAAATCAAAACGCAGCTCAATCGCCAAATCGCTAAGCACTCCGATCGGGTCACCATCACGTACCGCAACGTAAAGGCGAACTTCTTCTCACGCAATGTAGCGGTCAACGACATCACCGTCACTCCTCTCACGGACAATCCCAAAGATCTCACGCTCAAGATCGATCGATTCGAACTCTCAGACCTCGATAACGAAACGATCGTGCACATGGCGATGGATTCAGGAAAACCTCGACTTCCGAAAACCATGCGTCTCGGGGTCATCGGCCTGCATCTGACCGCTGATCTCTTAGGCGAGAAAGCGAGCGCAGCTCTCTCGGAGTACAACTATTCAGAACTCAACATGTCGTTGGCGATGGGCTTACAGTTCGATCGCGAAAATCGAAAAATGCGTTTTGACGACATCGGTCTGCAGATCGCCGATCTCGGAAAGCTTTCGACGACCTGGGACTTCTCGCAAGTCACGCTCCCAAGCGATGATCAACTGTCCGATCCCCAAGCGCTCAAAGACCTTTCGTCTCACTGGAAAGAAGTCGCACTCCACTACGCGGATATCAAATATACCGACATGGGCCTCTTAGCGCGCCTCGATACAAAACTGAAGAACCAGGGAAAACCATCGCTGGCCCAAGGGGCTGAGCAGTTGGCACAGATGATGGGTCGAACTCCCGCGAAGCTCTCGTTTTTGAACGACGCAGTTCCGAAACTGAAAGACTTCCTGACAAATGGTGGGGCGATCGCACTGAAAGCGGCACCTGTGAAAGATCAAACGTTGGTCGAGCTCGCAAACCCGATGGCACTCATGGATCCCAACGCCTTCGCGACACAAATTGGACTTTCGATCGACGTGTCTCACTAAGGTCCGTCTCAAATTGTGCCGATGAGGTGACTAGACGACCTCGGAGGCACGGATGCCCTTATTTGATGATCCCGCATTCCCAAAACCTGGCGATAAAGCTGTTCAGTCAAACGAGATGACCCTCTCGCAGGCGATTGCCGCAATGAGAGCTGAAGCCGAAGAGAAGCGTCGAGCGCATACTTACGGGGCCGCTGCGGTTGCCGTACCTACAAAGACGCCACCGAAACTCTCAGACATTCAACCGCCGCCACGCCCGGCATCGACCGAAACGGCCGCACCGGCCGCACCGGTCGCACCGGTCGCAGCGATCAAGTGGGCCGAACCCTCGCTCGAGGTCCTCACTCAACAAGTGTACAATCCCTACGCGCGTACGGATAAACCGAAAGCGAAAACGACCGGTGGCGACTTCGGACTCTACGCCGCCGCCGCCGCTCTCCTCTTCGCGGGCGCTCTTCTGTTATCGACTTTTTTCGTGCAGAAATTCACCGAGAAACAAATCGCGAAGGCGATCCGCAAAGCCGTCGCTCCCTACGCTGAAAACGCGAATGTCACGTTCTCCGGAGTTTCAGTCAGCCTCTTCAAACAAGTGGTCAGCGTACGCAATATTCGTATCACTCTTGCGCACTCCGAAGAAACGATCACGATCGACAAAGCGACCGCTTGGGGCGTCGATTGGCCCACGCTCAAGCAAATCGCGATGACGCGAAAGCCAGTGCTTCCCAAAACCTTGAAGTTTTCCCTTTCGAATATCCGTGCCAGCGTCGATGCACTCGGCCCCCAAACGGCGGCCGCCTTAAAAGCGATGGGCTACAAAGATCTGAAGTTCACGACGTCGACCGATTTCGCTCGCACGAAGTCATCGTTCGATCTCAAGAATTTTTATCTCGAAGCTAACAAGATGGGACGCTTGAGCGCCTCACTTTCGCTCGGCAATCTCGCAATGCCGACGTCTCAAGAACTGGCACGTTTAAAAAAGGATCCGAAACTTATTCTGACCGAACCAGGCGATTTCACGAAGGCCACGATTCGGAGCTTCACGTTCGTATTCGAAGATCAGACGATCACGCGCCGAACGATCAATTGGCTCGAGCGACAAGGTGAGACTTCGCCCGAAACTCTCGCGAAGATGGCTTACGCGATTAACGCTGCGTCGCCCGATGCGAAATCCGTCGATTTTGTAAAACCGGCGCTCATGACGCTTACGCGCTTTTTTGAAAAGCCGACGAGTTTGACGCTCTCCGCTCACCCGCCTCGCGAAGTCGGCGTCTTGACGTTGTTCGACGAAAAAAAAGGCGGCTCGATCAACGAGCTCGCCCATCAGTTGAATCTGACGTTGGAGTAAGACTCTTTACTTCTTCGAAGCTGGCGTACGATCCGACGGGAACATCTTTTCGACCGACGCTGTTGTTGTCGAAACGTTCTGACGATTTCCGGACGCATCGTAGAAGTGCATGATCTTCTGATTGCGGTTTGTCGTTTGGATGAACGTTGTCGCGCCTTCGCTCGGGCAACCCACGAGTTGCGCGACGTTCGCGAAAATGTCTGAGCCCGTGCGTACGTAAAGATAAGCCAGATCGACTTCTGTCGTTTCTTTACCTGATGTGAGTTTCACGGTGCGGTAAGGAGCTTTTTTACCGGCCATCGAAGCTTGAGTTGTTCCCGCGTCGTCGATCATGCTGATGAAGCTCGGTTTGCCGTCGCCGCAGTTTTGGCAAAAGTGCATCACTTCTTTGTGCATCTTGATCAGAGCAACGGCCGAAGTCGCGTCTGTCGACGAATTCCATTGGCATTGATCGGCTTGAGCGTTGAACACAAAGAGCAGGAGAGCGGCGATTAGCATCTTCATTTGGCGGTCCTTCCGTGGGGTTGAAGCCAAAGCTTCAACGGCCCGCGGGACGTCGTCAAACACTGCTTATTTAGTTGAGCTCTTTCGCGACCGCGACCGCGCCCGGTTGACCATCGTGAAGATGACATCGCGACAAACGTCCAGCGACATCGTACAGCGCTGGTTTCTCGTTGAGGCAACGATCGAAGACCTTCGGGCATCGCTTTTGGAACGGACATCCCGGCGGTGGATTCAATGGCGACGGAAGCTCACCTTGGATCGCTTTCGGTGAATCTTCTCCGTGAGCCGCTTCATCGAGATGAGGGTGTGAAGCTAGCAACGCTTGCGTGTAAGGATTCTGCGCGTTTCTAAAGACGAGATCGCGGGGGCCATACTCCATCACCTGACCGAGGTACATCACGAGGATGTGATCGGCGACGTGGCGAACGACGGAGAGATCATGCGAGATGAAAAGGTACGACAGACCGAACTCGTCTTGCAAATCCATGAGCAAGTTGAGGACTTGCGCCTGGATCGACACGTCGAGTGCACTCACCGGCTCGTCGCAAATGAGAAGTTTCGGGCGAAGCATGAGCGCACGCGCGATGCCGATCCGCTGACGTTGACCACCGGAGAACATATGCGGGTAACGAGATTCGAATTCCGGTCTCAAGCCCACTTTTTTCATCATCTCGCGAGCGCGCGCGTAGATTTCGTCTTTGGAGAGCTCGCCCTGAATGATCAGAGGCTCGGCGATAATGTCGAGACACTTGCGACGAGGGTTCAGCGACGAGTAAGGATCCTGGAAGATCATCTGAACTTGTTTGCGCCACTCGTTGGCCGGCGTGGCTTCGAGCGAGCGGCCTTCGAAGACCGCCTCCCCGCCCGTGATCGATTCGATGAGCATCAAACACTTCGCGAGCGTCGATTTTCCGCAACCCGATTCGCCCACAACCGCGAGAGTCTTTCCCTTCTCGAGAGAAAAGCTCACGCCGTCGAGCGCTTTAACCAAGCCGGGCTTCGAGAAGAGCCGGCGGAGTTCGTAGGTTTTGCGGAGGCCTTTGACCTCGAGAAGCGGTTGACTCACTTCTTGGATTCTTTCTTC
>CAJYIL010000167.1 GCA_913774795.1 Pseudobdellovibrionaceae bacterium | reverse complement strand
CCACTGAAGACACCGACGTTCACGCCCGCTGATCCTCAGCGCTACATCCAAATCGACGAAGAGGGTTACCTCAAACTCGAGGACACTCGCGTCTCCGATCAAGAGATTGGCAGAAAGTGGTTGGCGTCGGTGCAACACGATCCCATGCAGTTTCGCGTGTGGATGCAGATGGAACAACAAGACGTCATCGTCGAAGCGTTCGACGCTCCTTACGTTGCACTTTCAGTCGCGCATACCGATGGCGCCTGGTGCATCACGATGCCGTACGGTCACACCGAAATTTTCTCACTCGAAACTTTGTCTCTCGATGAATGGGATCGCTTTCACGGACGAACGGAGCGCGGTATTCCATTTGTTTTCTCGCGCGCAGCTCAAGCCGGATTCTTCGATCTCCTCGATGGGTACGACGACGATTCGATCACCGCCGACGGGCGCACTTATGAGTTGCCCGCCTGGCTTCATGCAACGAGTGAATCCGAAAAAACTGCTTTCTGGTCAGAGCTCTACTCAAAAAACGAAACGCCGTGGGATCTCAAAGGGCCGCATCCCTCGCTCCCGCGCTTGGCATCTGCGGTCAAAGTTCAACGATCGCGAATCTTAGTGCTCGGGTGCGGTCGTGGCCACGATGCCGCGTGGTTTGCGAAGGCCGGGCATATCGTGACCGCTATCGATTACAGCCAAGATGCCATCGACGATGCACGAAAACTCTACGGCGATGTCCCTGACCTCACGTTCGTTCGTGAAGACGCGTTCAAGCTCCCGCTGAAATACGAGGGCGTCTTCGACATCGTTTTCGATCACACGATGTATTGCGCGATCGACCCAACGAAGCGGAACGATCTCGTGAAAGCGTGGCGCCGCGCTCTCACGCCTGATGGCCATTTGCTGGGCATTTTCTTCTGCAACGAGAAGCTCAAAGGTCCTCCTTACGGCGGAAGCGAATGGGAACTCCGTTCGCGCTTTGCGAAACACTTTCGGCCGCTCTACTGGCAGCGATTGAAAGACTCACCTAACGAGGGCCTCGCTCGCTTGGGAAACGAGCTGTTCATCTATTCACAAAAGCTGCCGCAACTGCGTTAAAACCGTGCACATACCGCAATGTGTCGCACGTAGCTGGACCAAGATTTTTCTTAGCGCCAATCCGGAACCACCTTTGCAAACCACTGAAATTACTTGATTAGGCGGCTCGAAAACGGGACCACTTTTGTCACTGAACAGAAAATGACATAAGCTCGAGTTATGGGTCGGGAAACAATTTAAAAATTGCGCCACTGGCTATTCCGTATGAGAACCCTCCCCACAGCTGACCAAGACGGCAGCTCACCGAGGTAACGGGACTTCGGTTGTTTACGGGGGATCCATGTCAGGACGTACACTTAAAAAGACACTCGCACTTTCTGCAGCTCTTCTTGGTTTTGCAGCTTGTGCTCCCAACACAGGTGGCTCGTTGAAATCAGCGGCTGACTTGAACGCCGGCATTATCGGCGGCAAAGACGCAGACGGCACTGAAGCCTTCGCGAAAACCACCGTCCTCTTGTATGACCTCCGCCAAGGCGCAATGTGCACAGGCACCATTGCGTCTTGGCGGAGGTCATACAAGAGGACGGTGGTTTTCGCGAAGGCTTCAGTGCCGTCTGCGTCTTTGCCGCCGATAATGCCGGCGTTCAAGTCAGCCGCTGATTTCAACGAGCCA
>CAJYIL010000166.1 GCA_913774795.1 Pseudobdellovibrionaceae bacterium | reverse complement strand
CAAGCTTGTAACGAATGAAGCCGTTTAAGAACGGAGCGAGAGGGTGGCCCACGCGAATCGCGCCACCCTTTTTAGTCTCGGTATACTGGGTGAGTTTACGCTGCGACTGGTAGGCATCGAAGCCGACTGACCAGAGAGTGTCGAGGAAGTAAGGCTCGGTGAAGTTGAAGTTGAACAACGACTGGTTCGACGAGAAGTCGATCGAAACGCCAAGTCTTTGTCCCTTACCGAACAAGTTCGTCTGGTTGACCTGCCCGTTGAAAATAAAATTCGAGTACGTCGAGTAACCGGCGCCGACTTGGATCGATCCGGTGTTGCGCTCTTTTACGAGAATGTCGACGTCCATCAAATCTGGGTTCTCGGCCGGAGTCGATGAGTTGAATTGAACTTCGTCGAAGAAGCCGAGACGCTTTACGTTTTCAAGCGATTCGCGTTTGCGAGTTTCGTTGTAGAGCTCGCCCTCTTTGATCGCGAGCTCGCGGCGAACGACTTTATCGCGGGTCTTCGAGTTGCCAACGACATTTAAACGTCCGAAGTAAACTTTGTTCCCTTTGTCGATTTCAAATGTGATGTCGACTTCGCGATCTTTCTCGCGGATGCGCGTGCGAGGGATGATGTTGGCGTACGCGTAGCCCAAATCACCGTACTTCGCTTGGAGGTTGCGCAAGTCCTTGAGCAAGGTCTCGTGCATGTACCAACCGCTGCCGTCGATCTCGATGGAGTTGAAAAGATCGTCGCGATCAAACAAAAGATCGCCCGCGAAGTCGACTTGACCGACCTTAAAGCGATCGCCTTCTTCCACCCGCAACGTGATGTAGATACCCTTCTTATCGGGCGTGACATAGACCTGCGGGCGGTCCACTTTCACCTGAACGTAGCCCTCGTTGAAGTACATGTACTGAACGAGCTGAACGTCGCGATCGAAGGCGTCTTGTTTGTACGAGCCTGAACCCGAGATGAAGCTAAAGAAGCCTCCCTCCTGAGTTTGCATCGCGCCTTTGATGCGCAGGTCAGGAATGTTGCGGTTACCGAGAATGGTCACGCGCTTCACTTTGACTTTGTCGTTTTCTTGGATGTCAAACGTGAGCTTAACGCTCTCACCCGTGGTCCCGACGGCCTCGACTCGAGGAGTGATGCGAGCCAGGAAGTAACCTTTGTCTTCGTAGAGCTTCTGGATTTTCTCCTGGGCTTCACGAACCTTGTTCATGTTCAAAATTTCGAACGTCTTCAGGGACGCAGCGTCTTGCAGATCTTTGGTGTCGACTTCGGAGTTACCCGAATAGTTGATCTCGATCACCGACGGCTTTTCGACAAGCGTAATGATGAGATTCGCTTCTCCGCCCGCCACTTCGCGATCGACGCGAACATCGTAGAAGTAACCTGTTTTGAAAAGTGCTTCGACGTCGGCGCGAACTTTCTCCGCCGCGTACTCATCGCCCGCTTTACTCACAAGGCGCGCGGCGACCGCATCGGCTTCGATTTTCTTATTGCCGCGAATCGAGATTTTTCCGATGCGGAGGTTAGCGACAGGTGCGGCGGCCGGAGCTGCCGCTGCACGAGCCGAGCGTCGAGCGGCGTTACGCGCACGCACCGCTGCGCCACGAGCGCGGCTTTGCGCTCTTGTCTGGCCAGTGCCTTGGGCAGGTTCACGATCTGGAGTCGATAATTCTTGAGTTTCGGAGTGGGCCGCAGATTCAGTAGGCTCTTGCGCGTACAATGACGCACTTGCGCAAGTGAGAACGAGAGGAACGATCGCAAACTTCAGCAAATCCAGGTTGAAAAGTCTCAAAATACCGTTCCTACAGCGCCAGATTTTGCCAAAAAACCTGAGTCGTTTTCATCATTTAAGGTATTAACGGCGAGAGCGTATGACAAAACCCAAGTGATGTCAAAGTTCAGGACCTTCGTCGCAACCGAAAATGCAGAGCTACGGCCGCTTTCGCGACGTCACAACTCATTCGACTGCTTAGACATCAAGCGGATGTGGAGACGGTATGGAGATTTACGTCGCCCAGAGGCCGTCGCGCATGCGCAAAACCTTCGGGAACTTTTGCGCGAAGCCCAAGTCATGAGTGACGACAACAAGCGTGAGATTGAGCTTCTCTTTGAGTTCAAAAAACAGGTCCTGGATCTTCGCGGCATTTACCGTATCGAGATTTCCCGTCGGCTCGTCGGCGAACAAAACTTCAGGATCGCGCACCAGCGCACGCGCGATGGCAACACGCTGTTGTTCACCGCCCGAGAGCTCCGATGGATAGTGCGCGGCTCGCGCCGAAAGCCCCATGAGCTCAAGCAGTCGCGCCGCTTTTTCTTTCGATTCAGCGAGCGAGAGGCCGCCGATCCGGCAAGGCATCATCGCGTTTTCGAGAGCCGTGAACTCCGCCATCAGATGGTGGAACTGGAAAACAAAACCCATCGAGCGATTGCGAAACTCCGCGAGCTTCTCATCCGATTCGCGCGTGAGATCGACGCCTTTGAAAAACACTTTTCCCAGCGTCGGCTTATCGAGCGTTCCCATGACGTGAAGCAAAGTGGATTTTCCAGCGCCGCTCGAGCCTACGATGCAAACCGCTTCGCCCGCCGTGATATCGACATCGATGCCGCGAAGAACTTCGAGGCGACTGGCGCCCATCGGGTATGCTTTGGTGGCTCCGCGAACGGAGATCAACGTGCTATTCATAACGCAGTCCTTGCACCGGATCGAGTGAAGCCCCTTTGCGCGCAGGCACGAAGCTTGAAATTAAACAGATGAAAACCGAGACACCGAAAATCGCCAGCATGTCGATCGCACGCAAACTAATTCCGATGTGATCGAGCTTGTAGGTCTCTTGGGGCAGAATCACGAAGTACTTTTGCGCAACTACGAACACCACGCACAAAAGAAGGCCCAAGATGAAGCCGACAGCCGTGCCAATCACGCCGAAGAGCAAACCTTGAAACATGAAAATCGACTTTACATCGCGAGATGCAAAACCCATCGCTCTGAGCGAGGAGATGTCGGCGTACCGTTTCAGAACGCTGACAAAAAGATTAGAAGCGATATTAAAAGAAGCCACGAGGACGATGATCGAGATGACAATGAAGATCACGATGCGCTCGATCGCCGCTGCTCTCATGAGATTTTTGTTAATCTCGGTCCAATCCGAAACGTAGTAGCTCGCACCAAGATCGAGACTGAGCTTGCGCGCGACCGCGTTGGCCTTATCGCTATCATCGAGTTTGATGCGAATGCCGGTAAATGAATCGCCTGCGCCTGCAAACTTTTGAGCCGCCGCGAGATCGGTGACGACCATACGGTCGTCGTACTCGGCTTTGCCGAGATCGAGAATTCCCGAGAGAACGAACGTCATCACACGCGGCTGAAACTCGGTCGAATCGCTCCGTGACGGCGATGGAAGAACGCCTTTGAACGGGTCGCCGATCTTCAGATTGTATTTTTTGGCGAGCTGCTTACCGACCATCGCGTAAGGTAGGTCGCCCTCCGCGCGTCCGAATTTAAAATCGCCATGAATGATGCGTTTACGAAGATTGAGGACCTTCTCAACCGTTTTCGGTTCCACTCCCTCGATGACGATACCGGAGACTTTGCCTCCGCCCGCCATGATCCCTTCAAGATGCGCAAACGGAGTGTAGGTTCGAACTTCAGGGGTGCTCTTTTTTACGAGAGCCGTAATACCCTCGACAACTTGAGGCTTGTCGCCTTTCTTGACGAGCATCACATCACCGAAGACATCGACGATCGCGGTCTTCAGGGTGTCTTCAAAACCGCTGACAACACCCATCGCGACCGTCAGTGACGCCACTCCGAGCGCCATGCCGACAAGCGAGATGATCGTCGGCACGCTTAGACGCCGACGACCGCCCGAAAGAAATCGGTAGACGAGCCAAAGATGAAAGCTCGCGTTCTTAGATATCATCCGGGCTGCCAGATGCCGAGCGTGGTTTCACGCCGCCCTTGAGCATCGCGTAGATGAATCCATCGAGGTCGCCGTCCATGACCGACTGCACCTGCGATGTTTCGTACTGGGTGCGGTGATCTTTGACCATCTGGTAAGGATGCATCACGTACGAGCGGATCTGCGATCCCCACTCGTTGGCTTTCTTGGTCGCGTTAGCGGCGTCTTTGGCCGCATTCTGCTTTTCGACTTCTTTCTCGTACAAAGCCGCTTTCAACATCTTGAGTGCGGTCGCTCGGTTCTCGTGCTGCGAACGCTGCGTTTGGCAAGAGACGACGATTCCGCTCGGTGCGTGGCGCATTCGAACAGCCGAGTCAGTCTTGTTGACGTGCTGACCGCCCGCGCCCGATGAACGGTACGTTTCGACAGTAATGTCGGCCGGGTTAATTTCGATCTTAATATCGTCATCGACTTCGGCCCACGTGAACACGGAGGAGAAACTCGTGTGCCTGCGCGCGTTCGAATCGTACGGAGAGACGCGTACCAAGCGATGAACGCCCGACTCCGCTTTCAAGTGCCCGTAAGCATAAGGCCCTGAGATCAGAAGCGTTGCCCCTTTGATCCCCGCGCCGTCGCCTTCGTTGTATTCCATCGTTTCGACTTTGTAGCCGTGGGAATCCGCATAGCGCATGTACATGCGGTACAGCATCTCGCACCAGTCTTGAGCCTCGGTGCCGCCCGCGCCCGCGTTCATCGAAATGTAGGCGTTATTCATGTCGAGTTCGCCCGACAGCATCTTCGCGATTTCGAGTTCGTTGACGATTTGATCGAGCGCATCGAGCTCGGCCTTCACTTCCAGGAAGGTGCCTTCGTCGTTGGCTTCAACGGCCATCTCGAGAAGAACCTGCCCGTCTTCGACGCGGCGATTGAGCTCTGTCCAGGAATTAACCGCTTTTTCGAGGATTGCTTTTTCTTTGTTCAGCTTCTGCATCTCGGCAGGCTTGTTCCATAAGTCAGGGTTCTCGCTCTGCATTGTTAACTCCTGCAGGCGTTTCTCCTTCATAGGAACGTCAAAGATACCCCCGAAGTTCGGAGGATTTATCGGCGAGCGCTTTCAAGCGCCCCTTCGCATCAGACAATTCAGTCGCGAGTGACATCTACGTAAATCCTTTGTGGAAGTTCGGTTTTAGCAGTGCGGGGCGACTCGTTGCAATAGCTGACTGATGCGATTCGGTTGGTGGGCGACCGCCCAACGGGAGAGCGTCATGATGCGCTCGGGCGACTCAGCCGATGTCTCTGAGCGAGACAGAGCCCTACTTTGGTAAAGGTGCGATCCGGCATGCCCGATGAGGACCTTATGGACAGCATTCTTTTGGGAACGGCGTTGATCTTCGGGGCCGTCATCCTCGTGTGCCGAACTTTGCGGCGGTTGTTAAAGTCGAACAGGCGACGGCGCCCGCCTCGCCCCCCGAGCAGTTATCGAGTCGTCGGCCGCAACAAACGCGGACGCCCGATCTACGAGCATCGGCAAATCGCCGAGCGCGTCCTGAAACGAAAGCTCGCGCCTGGCGAAGTCGTACATCATATCAACGGTATCAAAGATGACAATCGAGTCTCAAACCTCTGTGTGATGACGGTGCGTGATCACGAGGCCTATCACGAATGGCAGGATCGGCTCGTGAAGAAATTCGGTCGTTATCCGAAACGAGCGACGCGTATTGAAAAACTCAAAGCTCACTTTGCCGGCCTCATACTCGACGACGCGAGCTGATCACTTGCCACTTCATCGGCACCGTTAGAGCATTTCGAAATGATCGAACTCTTTTGGATCGTACTGACGCTTTTGGCCGCTGCGTCAGCGAAGGTGAATGACGGACTCGAGTCTCATCCAGTGGATTGGATTTTGACGAGGCCGGTAATCCCGCTCATCGGAGTGGTCGGCTCTTATTTCATTCTGAACGCCGTCGCGAATCTCAGTCTCGGTCTTCTGATTCGCTTCGCACTGGCCGGACTAGTTGGCTTGGCACTCGTGTTACTCGCAACCATTCAATTCTCGCCGCATTTCGGACCGGGCGCGTTGGGCGTCTTCGCTCTCTATCTGCTCTGGTGGGGCCTAGGTGCAGCCATCATCGCCGGCGAAACGATTTACTTCTTATTTCGATTTTTTCGACGCTGATTTTTTCAAAAGCTCGTCGAAGATCGCATCTTGGAGCGTAAACATTTTTTTGGCACCGCGCTCACCTGTTTCGTGATCGTAGCCAAGAAGGTGCAAAATTCCGTGGAGCACCATGTAGCCAAGTTCGTGTTTGATCGCAAGCCCGTGCTCGCGAGCTTGTTCAGCGATGACTTCGGGAGAAATCGCAAGCTCACCAAGAGAGTCGCTCTCGAAACTCAAAACGTCGGTCGGCTTATTCTTGCCGCGAAATTCTTTATTGAGTCGCTGGATTTCTTTTTTCGTAACGAAGGCGATCACGAGCTCGCGCTGGTGGAGCTTGTGCTTCGTACGTTTCGTGATTTGTTTTTCGACCTGCTCGACCCATTGGCGGAGATGGGCCTGCGGCACTCGGAGCCCCGAGCTGTTCACGATCGTGAGATCGATCATCTCTTCGGGCCCGCGCTCGCAGCACCCGGGCCCGGAATGACATTCGCTCTTTTCGGAGCTGAATCACCCATGCCGCCACCGGCGCGTTTCGGATAATCGATGCGCTGGTGGTAGATGCCGTGAAGGATCTTGATGAATGATTCTTCGATCAACGTGAGATCTTTCAGCGTGAGATTGCAATCATCAAGCTGACCATCCATGAACTTGCGCTGAATAATGTTCTTCACGATGTTCTGGAGACGAACCGGGGTCGGTTCATCAAGCGACCGCGAAGCCGCTTCGATCGAATCGGCGAGCATAATGAGAGCCGCTTCACGGAATTGCGGTTTCGGCCCCGGATAACGGAAGTCGGCTTCCGCGACTTCGTGGTGATCTTCATCACACTGCTCGACGGCGCGGTTGTAAAAGAACGCGATGAGCGTCGTGCCGTGGTGCTGAACGATACCGTCGATGATCGCTTTTCCGAGCTTGTGTTCGACTCCGAGTTCAACGCCGTCTTTCACATGCGCAATCAAGATCGTCTTCGACATGTGCGGCGAGAGATGATCGTGCGGATTGTTGCCCGGCTTCTGGTTTTCGATGAAATACTGCGCGTGCTCGGTCTTCCCGATGTCATGGTAGTAGCTCATGACTTTCGCGAGGAGAGGATTGGCGCCAATCTCCTCGGCTGCGGCTTCTACCATGGACCCGACGACGAGCGAGTGGTGATACGTGCCGGGAGCCTGCACGATCATTTCTTTTAACAATGGGTGATTCAGGTTCGAGAGCTCAAGGAGTTTGACGTCTGTTGTGATGTTGAAAAGTGATTCCAAGCCCGGAATCAACATCATCGCAACAAACGAGCTAAGCATGCCTGAGACGAGGCCCGCCGGGACCGACCACATCAATTCGCGCATAAGCGTTTCGTCGCCGAAGTGCTGAACCGTCACCGCGAGCAAGATCATGAGAGCGTTGACGAGCCCCGTCCTTAAGCCCGCGCGGTAAATATCGTTCCTCGTTTTGCATCCGTGAACACCACGCGCGGCCGCAAGGGAACCGACGATCGTCACGAGCATGTAAGAGAATTTTTGGTCGACCATGAGACCCAAGACGACCGCGACGAACAAAGTGAAAATCCAGACGATTTCGCCTGCGGTGATCAAGAGACCCACGAGCATCGCGCCTGCCGCCGACGGTGCGGCATACAAGAACGCAGATTCGGGGATCATGGTTCCGAAGGAAGCAGAGAACGCGGTGTTCGTCAGGAAGATGAAGAACTTCGTGATCGCCACAACCGTCAAGATGACCGCACCCATGACGACAATCTCGGTTCCGTCGACTCTGACGCGGTTAAGCGTGAAACGCCTTAAGTACGATGAGAACACGAGCATCATGACAACAAACATCACGCTCGCGACGAGCACGACGAAGTTGCGCTTACGGCCTGAGCGCTGGTTCTCGATCTCGTTTAAGATCGAAACCTGGAGCGGCTTCACCGTCGAGCCTTGGCTCACGATGATCTGATTTTTCTTGATCGAAACGCTCACCGGCAGAACTTCATCGCGAGCTTTTTGTTTGCGCGTCTCGGTCTCTTGGCGGTTCAAGGTCACATTGGGCTTGAGGAGTCCTCTCACGAACTCTTCGTAAAGTCGCTCATCGGTCGATGTGAAGTTGCGGGAGATCGCAGGCTTCACGATCGGGAATTCTTCGACGCGTTGGCGATCGTAAATATCGCGACTCGACACCGTTTGCTCGCGGCCCCCGCGAGCTCCGCGCGAAAGCTCGCGCATGACGATGTCTTTGTGGCCGGTTTCACTGAAGAGTTTATCGGTCCCGTCGGCGATTTTGCGATCCGCCCAGCGATCGAGGGTTTGCATCACGAGCGATTCGACGCGCGGATTAAATCTTCCGTTCACCAACCATTCGAAAACTTGATCACTCACTTTATGACCGAGAGTTTTCTCGAAATCAGGCTTCAGGTCGAAAAGCTTTTTGATTTGATCGAACCGGACAAAGTCATCGCGTGAGAGAGTCGTGCCGCGCATTTCTTCGCGCATTTGCCGGAACGAGGTGTAGACCGCGCCGTAGAGTTCTTCGAATGTTGTGCGGTCGAAATCGAAGACGAGCGATGTTGCACGCTCGGCGAGTTTGCGTTTTTCTTCTGTCGCGACATCGTCGACCATCTCGAGGTTCGCCGGCGATTTGATGTCACGTGTCGCGACCTCGCCGACGCTTGCCGAGTAAGAGAAATCGAAATCGTAGTAGATGAGCCCGGCTAGCATGAGCGAGAAAAGAAACGCGATCGACAGTTTGCGCACCTGAAAAGTCTCATCGAGACTCTGCGCAATGCGCCCGGCGCGCGTGCGCTCAAAACCGAGGTCGTTGACCCAATCCAAAAAGCGAAGCGAGTGATCGATGTATTTCGATCGCGACTTCAGCGTTTCGCGGCTACCCTGCTTTTGCTTACCCATCGAGCATTGCCTCTGAGGGGGTCTTGCGGCCCAGTTATTTTCTGTGGTGCTAGCTACTAACATATCGGTTCTTCACTCGAAAAGCCCAAAGAGATAGACTCTTTCACGACCTAAGATAGGAGCGGCCTCATCATGGTGAAACCCCCGTCAGACCTCGAGAAATTTGAATCGTTCGTTGAAATCGTCGAGGCCCTGCGCGGCCCTGACGGATGTCCTTGGGATAAGGAGCAAACGCACCGGACTTTAGCACCTTTCGCGATCGAAGAATCCTTTGAGCTCGCGGAGGCGATTGAGAGCGGCTCAACGGACGACATCGTCGGCGAACTTGGCGACGTTCTTCTTCAGGTTGTTTTGAACTCGGTCGTCGGTCGACAGGCGGGCGACTTCACTCTCGCGGATGTCATCCGAGGGATCGCGGAGAAAATGGTGCGTCGCCACCCGCATGTCTTCGGCGACACGTCGTTAAAGACGTCGGGCGAGGTCCTGCAAAACTGGGCGAAAGTGAAGGCCGCCGAGAAAGCCGGGCGCGCACCGCTCTCGCATTTCGATTTACCAAAAGCTCTTCCTGCGCTCCAACGATCGCATAAGATCGGCGACAAAACACAGAAGGCCGGTTTCGATTGGCCCGATGCTCACGGCGTTTTCGAAAAAGTTGAAGAGGAAATGCGCGAGCTTCGCGAGGAGTTCGCGAAAGTGCCTCGCGAGACGAGTGTCGCATCCGATGCGAGCCCGTCCGCGTTGCCTGCCGATTTGCGAAAAGCCCTTGAACACGAAATCGGCGATGTGCTCTTCAGCGTCTCGCAACTCGCCCGTCACTTGGGTCTCGATGCTGAGCAGTCGCTGAGAGTCGCAAACTCGCGCTTCGAATCTCGCTACTTTAAGATGCGCGCAAACGTCGAAACTTCGGGGCGAGAGTGGGACACCCTTGCCGACGCTGATAAAGAAGCCGCCTGGCAACAAGCGAAGCGCGATTTGAAATGAGCGATCCGCGCGAGGACGACTCGAACACCCCCGAACCGAATTCGGTCGCAATCGAACGCGAAGCGGTGAAGATCTGGAGCACAGCGAATGTCGCTCGCTCCGCGGTGTTCGTCGTCGTCGCAATCGCGATCGGTCTCTTCTTCTCTTTTCACCTCGAGCGATACTTCACATTGAACTCGATTCATGACTCCGAGATCTACCTCGACCAAAACTTCTCGCTTCAGTCCAAACTTCTGATCTTCTTCGTGGGCGCGGTGACCTGGGTCGTGTGCGCACTGCCGGCTGCCACCATCATCATGCTCCTCGCAGGCGCACTTTTCGGGCCTCAGCTCGGGACTGTCGTCTGCATGCTCGCGACCTCGACGGGCGCCGTGCTTTCATTGCTCACGAGTCGATTCTTGTTTCGCGACTTCGTTCGGCGAAGATTTAAACGACCGGTCGCCGCGGTCGAGCGAGCTTACGCGCGAAGCGGGTCTCAAGTTTTGATCGCGATGAGGTTAATCCCCGTCGTTCCTTACTTCGTCACGAATCTTCTCTTCGGATTGACGCCGATTCCGCCACTGCGTTTTTGGCTCACCTCGATGATGGCGTCACTCCCCGCCATCTTCATTTATGCGAACGCTGGCGCTGAACTCTCAAAAGTCACCGCGCTCGAAAACATTTTGACGTGGCGGCTGATCGCCGCACTGGTCGCGTTGGCGGCCCTGCCGTTTCTGGGGCGATTCGTGACGAAGAAAGTTCTCAAAATCCGCGAACCGCTTGCGTCCGATGACACCGCAGGGCCATCCTAACGCCATGACACTCGCTCTCGTTATCACCGTCATGACCAGCGCTTCGGCTATCGCCGAACCCCCGCTCGCGCAAGGCTCGTGCGCATCGGTCAAGGCCGCTTGCCGACAAGATGCCATCGAACGTCGCCGCACGTGCGAGTCGCTGCCCGATGATGTGGGGCCTTGTTGGACCAACTTCGAAAAAGAAATGAACGAATGTTCGGTCAAAGCTCGTGAATGCCGAAAAGGCATTCACCCTAGAGCTTCGCGGTAACTCGCGTGAAACGGATCGCCTGCATAGCTTTACTGTCGGGCACTTCGCGCTCGGCCTGCCAAGTCGGTTGAAAGCCGAGCTTTTTCATCTCGCCGATCAAGTCTGTGGCCTCTACCAATTCGGCCGTAGCAACTTTCGCGAACTCCGCGATCGATGGGCGAAGCTTTCGTTTCGCAACGACGCGCGTTCCGACCTCGTGATTACGCTGAATCACGATCATCATTTCGCGAGGTCGCGTCTTCAAGATCTCGCGCAGAGCTTTCTTCCACTCCACGTGCTCGAGAACCAAAACGACAAGTGCGATATCGCACGTGAAGCTCGCCGTCGAATCCTCAACGTCATCAATCGCCAAGCGAAATTTCACTTTCGCGGGCATTCGGCGCGCGATGCGATCGAGGAAATCGAGACGCAAATCGCTGAAGATATAGTCGAACGAAGACCATTTTGACTTCATGTAATCAAAAATTTGACCCGTGCCCGCGCCCGGTACGTAAATTCGAGTCCCCGCGCGTAGACCAGCGAGCATTTGATCAATCAAGGCCGCGTTCGCTTTCACCTGACCGATGTCGAGCATGTGACCTTCGAGATCATCGGGAGTTACGATTTCTTGCCAACCTACACGAGTATCAGCCACGACGACGAGCCTTTGCGAGAAGAACGGCCGTCGCATCCCGAAGTTCTTCAACCTTCAGAAGACGCGCCACCGCGAGATAAACACCGGCGCCTACGAAAATCGTGGCACCCAAAACCGAAGCACGAGCGAAAAAGCGTGTTCCAAAGATCGCGAGCACGCGGTCATGAACCATCAAGACCGCGACCATCACGGCTCCGCACACGAAAAATTTCGCAAACGAGTTCACCAGCCGCTTCGGTTCAAGATCACCGACCCATTTCGAGTAAGCGGTCGCCAGCATCAGGAGATTCACGGTCGCTGAACAAACAGAAGCCGCTGCGAGGCCGCCAAGCCCGAAAGTTTGGGTGAGGGTCACCGCAAAGATCACGTGCGCGATTAAAGAGACGAAGCCCGCCAGCGCCGGAAACCACGTGTTCTGGATGGCATAAAAGCCTTGTGCGAGGATCCGTACGCCTGCGGCCATCATCACAGACAGTGAGTAGATTTGAATGACCTGTGCTGTCGCGACCGCATCGGCGTATTTGAACTCGCGACCCAGGAACAAAACGTCGACGATCGGACGCGCAAGAAAGAGCATTCCGAGCGCTGCAGGAAATGCGACGAACAATATCAAGCGAAGCGAATGATTGAGTGTAGATGAAAGAGCCGCTCGATTTCCCTCCGACCAGAATCGAGCGAGCGTCGGTAACAGCGCCGAGCCAATTGAAACGACGAACAGAGAGATCGGCAGTTCCAAGATTCGATCGGCCAAGTAGAGATACGATTGTGATCCGCTCGGAAGCCGCGAGGCGAAATGCATATTGACGATGATTGTCAGTTGCATGAGCGATAATCCAATCATACCCGGCAAGAAGGCCTTCAGCACTCGCCAAACATCGCGCGATTCCCACGCGAACCGCAGCCGAGGAAAGTGACCCGCTCGGATAACACCCGGAACGAGAACTAGCATTTGCAAGAACCCGCCGACCAAAACACCGATCGCAAGAACTTGCTCAGGCGCGGAGAAGCGCGGCGAAAAAAAGGCAGCCGCAATCATCGCAACATTAAACAGACAGGGTGCGAGCGCCGTGAGGGCAAACTTCTGAAGAGAGTTTAAGATCGCCATCAGAAACGCGTACAGAGAGACCAAAATCAAAAAGCAGAACATGATGCGACCTAGGCGCACCGTGAGTTCGAACTTCCCGGGAACAGCCATGTAGGCGTCTCCACTGAGCAGCACGCGCAAGATGTCAGGCATGAAGATCGTCGCCAACAAAGAGAGCGTGATCGTGATCGACATCAGAAGACTAAAGACTCCGGCGACCAAATCACGTGCGCGTTGATCGCTCTCCGCCCAACTTTTTGAATCCCGCCCGGAGAGAATGTCGACGAAGACCGGAATAAACGAGATCGACAACGAGCCCTCGCCAAAAAGGCGGCGAAAGAGATTCGGGAGCCGGAAGGCGTTGATGAAGGCATCTCGAACGTCATTGGGAAAGTAACGGGCCATCATCATGTCACGAATGAGACCTAAAATGCGGCTGAGGAGTGTCCCGAGGGCGAAGAGAGCGGCGTTACCGGTGACTTGAGCGGTCTGGGAAGGGACCGACGCTTCGGGGGCTTGCGATTCCAAAAAAGCGTCTCCTGCCAGCTAGTTGCGCCGGGGCTAGGCCCGGGATTACAAAGTCCCGAAACCAGAGCTTGCACGGGCCAGGTTCGTTATGATAACCCTTCGTCTTCACTCGAATTCTGTCCGGGAGGATCTTTCTTGGCAACTCATAAGTCAGCCGAAAAACGTGCACGTCAGTCTGTTAAACGCAACGCTCGCAACACTGCTGCTGTCGGCGCTGTTCGCACTCTCGAGCGTAAGCTCCGCACCGCTCTCGCAGGCAACGATAAGTCGGCTGCGACAACTCTCATGAAAGACTACATGAGCCTCATGGCGAAAGCCGGCGGCAAAGGTGTCGTTCATGCGAAAACCGCTTCTCGCAAAATCGGTCGCCTCGCAACTCGAGTTTCAAAACTCGGGCAGCAAGCCGCAACGAAGTAACAGGGAATCCGACAGAATTCGAGAGTGAGAAAAGCCAAGGTTTAAACCTTGGCTTTTTTTATGCCTGCTCCGCTTCGGCCTGAGTCTTTGCCGAAACGTATGACCGGATCATCCGGCGTTCGTGAAGCTCCAATGTTCCGAACTGAATGCCGTACGTGCGCATCTTGCCGATCGGCTCCCGTTCGCTCACCACATGACCTCGCACCACGAGACCATCGCTGCCCGGAATCACCAGCGTGATCACCACCCGCGACTGCGCTTTCAGAGCCAGCGGCGTGACGAACGACATTCCGTTCTCACTGATCTGCAGCGCTTGCGCGAGTTCGAATTTGCCGTCGCGCAAAAGCCCGATCGCGCGATTAAACACACGTCGAGGACTGCGGTTGGCGTTCGGATCTTGCGAGAATGGCATGCTTCTTTATCGGCGAGCCTCGCCGAGAGTTTGAGCGCCCCGACTTACGTGCAGGTCTGGACGACGAAATTCTCGAGCCAAATGTGCGAGGCGACCGGAGACGACTTCAGCGCCCGATCGGTATCGACGAGGGCCTGGAAGGTGTGCTCGATCTTGCGGTCGCTCCACGCGCGGGCTTGATCGACATACGACTTCAAAAAGTACGGAGACACTCCCGCCCGAGACGCCAGCCTTGGGCCCTGAAGACCTTCGCGCATTCCTTCGGCGACGA
The DNA here is from genome assembly GCA_913774795.1 of Pseudobdellovibrionaceae bacterium. Lineage (GTDB taxonomy): Bacteria > Bdellovibrionota > Bdellovibrionia > Bdellovibrionales > JAMPXM01 > CAJYOV01. The sequence goes on along the minus strand of CAJYIL010000166.1, from coordinate 10,015 downwards.
GTTTCAGGATGCGTACGTGGCGTGAGATGAGCGCAAGAACGCCGACTTCGTTTTGCCCGTGATCGAGAAGATTCGCGAGACACGTGAGCGCACGAGCGCGGTCATTACGGCCGATCGCTTCGGTGAGATCGAAGACGCTATCGATGCGCAAGCGAGACACGACTTTCAATACGTCCTCGGAAGAGACTTTCGTTTTACCACCCATGAACTGCGAGAGCTTCAGCATCTCGCCGTCGATGTCTTGGAGATTTGAGCCGACGAGCTGATGCATCGTGGAGACGGCTTCGGAGTCGAGCGTAAGCTTATGTTTTCGGCCGATCGAACGAATCCAATCCGGGATTTGGTTGTCGTAAGGCCTCTTGAACTCAACGACGAAACCCTTGGCGAGAAACGCCTTGATAAACTTTTTACGTTTATCCACCTTCGTCGCGACGCAAACGAGAGCCGTCGAAGGTACGGGATTTTCGATGAGCGGAGTCAGTGATTCCCACTCTTTATCGGTGAGATCTTGAGCGTCTTTGACGATCACGACGCGCACTTGCGCCATCATCGGGAGAGTTTCAACGGCATCACGGATTTGAGCCGCATCGACTTCGCCTCCGTAATACGTATTCAGGTTGAAGTCTTTGAGGCCTTCGCCGAGCGCGACGTCGGTCAAACGCGAAAGCGCGTCTTCGATCAGGAACGTTTCGTCACCGTAAAGATAATAGAGCGGATAAACTTGGCCCTTCTCGATGGTTTGATCGAGCGCCTGCGGAGAGAAATCTGCCATCAGAAATTCTCCGTGATGCGGTTGTGAGCTTCGTTCATCAGATAAGAGGCCATGGCCTCGATGTTCTGGTAACGAGCACTTTGATTGTAAACAGCATCTGCCGAGTTAATGCCCTCTTGCCCGATTTGTGGTGCAAGATAAGAGCGTTCGCCGTTGAAAGAGCCTTCCCAGAGAATTTTTTGATCGGAGTTACGGCGGAGCTTTAACGTCGCTGTGAGAAGGATGCGGTACTCCGTGTTCAAGATGATTTTATCAGGGAGAAAGCCCCCGCCTTGCTCTTTACTCACCTGGTTGGTGACGACGTAGTTCACGTTGTCGATCGAACCTTCGAGTGTGGTCTGCGCCTCACTCTTCGAAGTCACGCGACCCACCCGGCCTCGTTCGAATTCGCGGATCAGCGCGTTGGTGAAGTAAGCCTCGATGCCGGCTTCCATGGATTTGTTCGCGAAAACTGGAATCGCGACAGTTCGATAGCCGCCTGGAATTTGTCGGTCGCTATCGCCCATGCGGTAGCCTGCGCACGAAGTCAGCGCGGCGAAAACCGGTGTGAGCATGAACAGGAGCAAGAAACGAGGCATCGTGCCTTCGACACTATAAAGGATGACCTTGGTTTTCAAGGCGTTTCCCTCTAGGCTTGCGGGCATGACCAAGCAGACTTTGATGACTCCCGGCCCCGTTCCTCTCCCGCCCGAAGTGCTGGATGTTTTAGCACTGCCGATGGAGCATCACCGCACTCCTGAATTTATCGCCCTCTTCGCCCGCGTCCTTGAGAATTTGCGCCAGGTTTTTGCCACAAACGAACGCGCCTTCATTCACACATCGACAGGTTCGGGCGGAATGGAATCAGCGCTGGTGAATTGCATCTCGCCAGGTGATCACGTCGTCGCGGTCGTCAGCGGAAAATTCGGCGAGCGCTGGGCCGACATGGCCGAAACTTTCGGAGCTCGCGTCACTCGCGTGAGCGTGGCCTGGGGCCGCGTTGTTCAGGTCGAAGATGTTCGTAGAGCGATGACCCCGGAAACAGTCGCGGTCATCACGCAAGCATGTGAGACGTCGACCGGTGTGCTTCATCCGATCCGTGAACTTGCGCAAGTTGTTTCGCCGACGAAAGCGCTCTTCATCGTCGACGCGATCACCGCACTTGGCGCACTCCCGATGCCGATGGATGAGTGGGACATCGATGTCATGATTGGCGGGAGCCAAAAAGCCTTCATGCTCCCGACCGGTCTTTCATTTATCGCCTTCTCGAAGAAGGCATGGGCGCGCGTTGAAACGTGCAAAACCCCCCGCTTTTATTTCGACATTCGGGCCGAGCGAGACGCCAACGAAAAAGGCGAGTCGTACTTCTCGACACCGGTCACGCACATCCGTGCTCTCGATGCCGTCCTCAAGATTTTCCTCGATCGCGGGATGCACAAGGTGCACGAGCGCATCGCGGCCCTTTCTCGCGCGACGTTGGTCGCCGCTCGCGAAATGGGCCTGCAGGTTCTCTCTGAAGTTCCGTCTCCTTCAGTCACCGCTCTTCTCGTTCCCGAGGGCGTCGACTCACAAAAAGTGCGCTCGCACATGGAGAAAACCGCGGGCGTGATCGTGATGGGCGGACAAGATCAGCTCAAAACGAAAATCGTCCGCATCGGTCACATGGGGGCCATCAGCGACGAAGACATGGTTGTGACCTTGCGCTCTCTTGTGCAAGCAATCGCCGCCCAAAAGCCCGATGCGATCAGCGACGCCGCCTTGTCACGCGCGCTTGATGAGGCCCGTAAAATCCTTGAGGCGACTCCGGCGGTGTTGGTCGATTCGCGGCGCTCGACATGATCACGCTCGTCAGCGATCGCTTCGATGACGAAGCGCTTTCGCGCCTTTCAAAAGCCGTGACGTGCGCTCGCGCGAAGTCTTTTGATCTCTCGGCCGACGATCTCTCAAACGTTGAAGCTCTGGTGATTCGCTCGCGCACGCCAGTCGATTCGCAGTTGCTCACGCGTGCGCCAAAGCTGCGCGTGATCGTAACCTGCACGAGTGGCTTCGATCACATTGACTTAAAGGCGACTCAGGCCCGCGGCGTTCGCGTGATGTACACGCCAAACGCAAATGCGGCATCGGCGGCCGAACTCACCTGGGCCCTCGTCCTCGCCTGCGCGCGTGGTTTGATCCAAGCCCACGAGCGGGTCGAGCAAGGTGACTGGACCCGCAAGATGGGAACACAACTCTCCGGAAAAACCTACGGCGTCGTGGGCCACGGGCGCATCGGCTCGCGGGTCGCCGCGATCGCGCGTGCGTTCGGTATGACCGTACGAATCTGTGATCCGTATCAAAACGGCGAATCGCTGGAGCAAATCCTCGCCGACTGCGACGTCGTCAGCGTTCACGTGCCGGCAACACCTGCGACCAAACACATGATTCAGTCATTTGTCGGGGCAAAACCGGGGCTCATCTTCGTGAATACATCGCGCGGACACGTCGTTAAAGAGAGCACGCTGATCGAGGCGCTGAACTCGAAGCAGGTCGCGGCCGCTGGGCTTGATGTCTTTGAACACGAGCCTCTTCCCGCTTCAAGCGCCCTCGCAGGCCGCGACGATGTCGTGCTCTCACCGCATGTGGGCGCTTCGACCCATGAGGCCTTTCGGCAAGCGTCTTCTGAAGCCGCTGACAAGATCATCGCTTTTGCGCAGCATGGCGCCACCTCCGATGAATTGCCAGGAAATGCGCCCTGGATGTAGATTCTGAGCTTCCGCAAAAACAAACAGGGAGCTTTCAAGTGCCAGGTATCATCGTCGTCGGCTCGCAGTGGGGTGATGAAGGAAAAGGCAAGGTCATCGACGTTTTTTCGGCGCAATCCGATTTCGTCGTACGCTACCAAGGCGGCGCCAACGCCGGTCACACCCTCGTCGTCAACGGCGTAAAAACTGTTTTGCACTTGGTGCCGTCGGGTATCCTCCACCCGAAAACGACATGCGTGATCGCGGCCGGCGTCGTTCTCGATCTCGAAGAAGTCGTAAACGAGATTCGCTCACTCAGAGAAGCGGGCCTGATCGCAAACCCTGAGCAACTCAAAATTTCTGATCAGTGCACGGTTCTTTTGAGTTACCACCGCGCGATCGATCAAGCTCGCGAGAAAGCCCTCGGCAAAGAGAAGATCGGAACAACTGGCCGCGGAATTGGTCCGGCCTACGAGGATCGCGCGGCTCGCAAAGCGATTTTGTTCGGCGACCTATTCGACGAAGCCAAGTTGAGAGCGAAACTCGAGGAAGCTCTTCAAGAGAAGAACTTCCTCCTCAAAGAATATTATAAAACTGAACCGATCGACGCTGAACAACTCTTTGGTCGGGTTCGTGAGCTCACGAAAGAGCTCGCACCTTACCGCGCGAAAGACGCCTCCATCCTCGTTCACAAAGCTCTCAAAGATCACAAGAAAGTTTTGTTCGAAGGCGCTCAAGGTACAATGCTCGATCTTCTCCACGGCACGTATCCTTACGTCACCTCGTCTTCGACGATTGCGGGATCAGCATTTATCGGAACAGGTGTCGGACCTCACGCCGCCCAGAAGATCGTCGGTATCACCAAAGCCTACACGACACGCGTGGGCTCAGGGCCGTTTCCGACTGAGCTTCACGGCGATCTCGGCGAGCGCATTCGTAAAGAAGGCGGAGAATTCGGAGCGACAACGGGCCGCGCGCGCCGCACCGGCTGGCTCGATCTCGTTGCTCTCAAGTACGCGATTCGCGTCAACGGCATCACGAACATCGCGCTCATGAAGCTCGATATCTTGTCGGGTCACGACAAGATCGAAGCGTGCACGGCGTATCGTCTTGACGGTGTCGAGATCAAAGAACTCCCAACCAACACCGCGGATCTCTCGCGCGTCGAGCCGGTTTATAAATCGCTCACAGGCTGGAAGGAAGACATCTCGCAAGTTCGCGCGATCAACGATCTTCCTCAGGCCGCACGCGATTATATCCAGTTCATCGGGAACGAACTCGCAACTCCGATCGACGTTGTTTCCGTCGGTCCGGGTCGTGAACAAACGCTCTGGATTAAGCCTCTGTTCAACTGATGATCATCGATCTCAAGGGCCGCACGGCCGTCATCACCGGTGGCTCCAAAGGACTCGGGCTCGCGATGGCTAAAGAGTTCGCGCTGAACGGCGCGAACGTCGCGATCGTTGGCCGTGACTCCGAGACCCTGAAAGGTGCCCTCGCAGAGATTCACACGCACCACGGCGAAGCCAAAACTCTCGCGGTCAGCGCCGACGTTTCGCGCGCGAGAGACGTCACCCGAGCGTACAACGAAGTGATGGGCCAGTTCGGCCGTATCGATATCGTCGTCAACAATGTCGGCGCCTCTTCGGCAAAACCATTTACGCAAATTACCGATGAAGACTGGCAGGCCGACTTCGATCTCAAATTTTTTTCGGCGGTGAGGTTCACTCGTCTCGTCTGGCCGCAGATGCAAGAGCGCAAGTGGGGTCGCGTGATCAACACGCTCGCGATCGCCGCCAAAGCGCCCAAGGCCGGCTCAGCGCCCTCATCGGTCACCCGCGCCGCAGGACTCGCCCTGACGAAAATAATGGCCAACGAAGGCGCCCCACACGGGATTCTCGTCAACGCGCTTCTCGTGGGCTTAATTGAATCAGATCAATGGCAGAGAAAAGCCAAGGCCGACGGCATCTCCACCGACGATCTCGTCGATAAGATGGGTCAGCAAGTTCCGCTCGGCCGAATGGGCCGCGGAGAAGAATTCGCGAATCTCGCGGCCTTCTTGGTGAGTGAGGCTGGCTCGTACGTAACCGGCACCGCCATCAACGTCGATGGCGGCTTAAGCCCCATCGTTTAAGGGATCAAGTTGTTGTTCATGAACGTGTAGATCTCGGTCGCATGCATGAGCGCGGAACGCATGACCGTATCGACATGAGGACGCACCATCGTGATCTTCGGCTGAGTTCCCCACACGCGGTAAAGTCGCATCTGATTTTCAGTCGGGACATACGTATCGCCGATCGCGATGATCGACATCACCTTCTTGCGATCTTTGAGAGTCGCATCGTCCTCGAACGCGAACGTGTCGACATGGATCGCCTGACGAACTTTCTCGGCGTATTGCTTCTGATCGAGCTTCCACATGTCCATCCGAAGTTTGCGAAGCTGCGCTTGTTCAGGCTCTTCTGACGCCGCCACGATTTGCGCTAAGCCCATTCCGCCAACGATGAAAGTGGCGACGTTGATGCGATCATCGACCATGACACCAAGCGAACCCTGAAGAGCGCCGAGCGATGTTCCGATAAGGCCGATCGACTTCGTACCCGTACGGCTCAAATACTCCGCTGTTTGACGAATCGCCGCGAGCGAGCGAAGCGCTTCGATGTCGTACATTTTCAAGTCAACGCCGCTCTCCGGAAACATCTCGAAGTTATTCACGATCACGGCGCGAATGCCTTTCGAGCAAAACTGATTCGCATAGTACTGATCGACGATGTTCTCGCCACCGGTTGGCGGCATGATGATGATCGCGCGAGTCGAGCCCGTGGCTTCATACTCGTTTAAGAGGATGTCGCGCTTTTCACCCGTCCAAGGCTCTTTGCCAGTGATGAATGTGCGACCCTTCGGGCAGTTGCGCGTCGATTGCTTTTCGACTGTGTGGAAAAACGTGATGTTCTTGTCACTGGTGCGATCGATCAGGCGTTGAAGAGCTGGGGACGGAAGCGCTTGGGCAGCGCCGGCGAAAATAAAAAACAAACCCGCTATGGCGAGACGCATGTCGTGAGATCCTTCGATTGTGTGCTGGAGTGGATACGCCTGCCGTCCAACGAACGCAATGGACTCCGTTCAAGCAAGAAAATTTCTGCCGTGGAAGTTTGCGAGATCGCAACACTTTCGGGAAATCCTTCACGCGCACGCGGGGTACCCGTCTTGCGGGGCTTCGGGAACCCGGATACATTGGTCCCATCACCCGCTTCAAGGAGGCTCTTATGATGGTAGCAAACGTCGTTTCTCAGGGCCTCTGCGCGCTTTTCGCGGCTTAAGCCCTCCTTTCTTTTCTAAAAAACTTAAAAGGAGTTCCAATGTCCAATTCGCTTGGCGAATTCTTGGATTTTTACGGCTTTTCGGGTGAGCTCGCGCCCGGCCTGACGCCCGCGCGGGTCATCGGCGAAGAGCGAGGTTTATACCGAGTTCAACTCTCAATGACGGAAGAACGGCCGGCGGTCGTCAGCGGCCGGATGATGCACGAATCACGCGGACGGGAGTCATTTCCGGCGGTCGGTGACTGGGTCCAGATCGCCTTCGGCGACCGAGCCGTCATCCATGGGATTTTGCCGCGTCGGACGCTTTTACAGCGAAAACAGATCGGTTCCTCGCACGACCTGCAGATTCTGGCCGCCAACGTCGACACGGTCTTCGTTACGACTTCCATGAACAATGATCTGAACGAGCGACGGCTCGAGCGGTATTTCGCGATGGTGCATGAGTCTGGCTGCACGCCCGTCCTACTTCTTACCAAAGCCGATCTCGTGAACGATCCCGACGGGATCGCTCTTACGATGGCACGGTCGTTTTCGGGCGTCGACGTTTACAGCGTTGCTTCTGATCGCTTCGATGAAGCCGGCTTTTTTGCCCGCCTCTTGCGACCGGGTTCGACGAGCGTTTTCGTTGGTTCAAGCGGAGTCGGAAAATCGACCCTCGTGAACCATTTGATTACGACGGCACGGCAGTCCACGCGTGAGGTCAGAGCTCACGACGATCGCGGCAAACACACGACGACGTCGCGAGGATTGTTCGTTTCGAGGTACGGAGGATTGATCATCGATACGCCGGGTATGCGCGAGCTCCAACTCGCCGACCATGCCGAAGGAGTCTCGACTCAGTTCGCAGAAGTCGAAGACTTGATCGCTCAATGTCGGTTCGGAGATTGCGCTCATGGGACCGAACCCGGCTGCGCGGTCAAACACGCGTTGGCGGCCGGCTCACTCGATCTCGGCCGGTGGTCGAATTATCTGAAGCTTCAGGCGGAAGTGCGATTCGGTCTAAGGAAGATCGATAAAGCGTTCGCGAAGGCCGAGAAAGAGCGCTGGAAAAAGATTGGCGCCGAAGGCACGGCGCGAATGAAAGCGAAGCGTGAGCTGAAATAAAAAAAGGCCCGCGTGCTTTGTCTCACACACAAAGCACGCGGGCCCCACCCTCTGATGATTAATGAGTTGCTTGAGTAATTTCGTTTGCGTCGGCGTGCACTTGCTCCAAGAAAGCCAAAACGTCTTTGACGAGCTGTTGACCTTCGCGGCCCATTGCGCGAGGCGCATCGTAGCTGATCAAGTACGCCGACAATCCCGCAAAGACGTTTGCATTCTTGCGGCCCGTGAAATGGCGCTCGACGTTTGCAACCAACTCGGGGTTGTGTTCGCGCTCGTACTTCGAGATCGCAAGACCGAGGGCACGGAAGTCACGCTTCGTAATATTGATACCGCTTCGCCCGCACGATTTCGGATCTGGGTTCGTCGTGAATTGCCAGTAGTCGATCAGCGAAGCGTCGCGAGTCTTGCCGTCGGATTGACCGCAGCGAACCTGATTGAGAACGACATCTTTCATCTCGCCTTGAACGAGAAGCGCGATTTTCTCTTGGCCACCGTGGAGACTCGAGATGAGCGTCACTTCGAGAAGCGCGACATCCCAAGCGTGATTTCTCAGATTCGCCATCAAGTGACGATCTTGTTCCGCTGTGTAGATGGCGAAGAAGTCCGTCGCGACCGACTGCCCGAGATCCGAGAGTTTTTTGTAGCCCGAGAAATCGCTGTTCACGAGACCTTGCATAACAACTGAGAAGAAATCTTTTTGGAACACTTCGCCGGCGACGAGGTCTTCAAGGCCCTTTAAATAAGATTTGTCGGAGATGTCATCGGCCCTATGGAGCGGCGTTTCGCTAAATGAGCGACCGGTCATCTCATCTTTTTCGACGGCACCCGTTCCGTAGTTCACATTGTAGAACGTGTTGTTTTCATCGATCTCGATTGCGACACCCGCGCCGCTCGCGAGAGCCAGGTAAGTCGTGAGATCGTAGCGAGATACGCCGCGGTCGACTTTCGCGATCGCCGCAGGCAGATCGTAGAATGTAACCATTTCGCCGTTGAGTGCGTTGGCGACGGCGGCCAACGTGTCGCGATCTTTGGCTGCGCGCATGACGCCGGAGCTGACTTTTTTACCCACGTTTTCAAGAACGCCGACCGCTTCGTGGCCGCTCACGGGCGAGAAGCCGTCGGTCGCGAAAGCGTCGAGCTCGGGCTTCACCTTTTCTTTCATAAGCGAGAAGTAGGTTTGTCCTTTAAGCTCAGAGGCTTTGAGAACTACTTTTGAATCAAGAAGACGTGCTTGAGAGATTTGGGCAGCGAGAACGAGCGATAAAAAGAGTCCGGTGAGTTTCATTTGTTTTCCTTCAGTGTGAGTTGGAATGCGGCAGTTCTACTCACAGGTAATGTATTTGGCTAATGCATGATGACAAAGTAATTATTCTCAATATGCATACATGCAAATTTGTTCACGCTCTTGATGGCCTCAGGTTCTCTCTGGGAGAATCAAGTTTGAGGAGGCCTGACGTGGCTCATACATTTTCGGTTTGTTCTAAATGTGCGTCTCTCAACAAAGTCGACAGCCAAAAGGCGCTCGAGAAAACGCCCTCGTGCGGGAAGTGCGGACAAACTTTACCCATGCACGGTCTCGTGAGCGAGGTCACGGCCGAAGGCTTTAAGAAGTTGCTGGCAAAGTCGGATCAACCGGTGATCGCCGATTTTTGGGCGAGCTGGTGCGGACCCTGCCGCGCCTACGGCCCAAATTTCGAAGCCGCCTCCAAGAACCTCAAGTCAGCGGTCTTCGTGAAGATCAACACCGAAACCGAACAGCAACTGAGCGCTCAGCTCGGCGTGCGCGGCATTCCAACGACGATCGTTTTCAAGAACGGTAAAGAAGTTCGCCGACAACCGGGCGTCATCCCCGAGGCGGCAATTCCTCAGCTTTTGAGTTAGCGCTTGACGCTGTCGAGCTCGCGCTTCAAGTGCGAGTTTTCGTTTTCGAGGTCGCTGACGCGGCCCCGGAGTTGCGTGACTTCATCACGCAAACGAACAACTTCGCTTTCGATGAAATCCTGGCGACCTTCATTGAAGGCGATCTTCTTCTCCTCGGTCATCTCGCACGTCGCTGGGTAACCGCCGCCCTGGGCCGCGTGGGCGCGAAGATTCGATTCACTACAGAAATAAACGAGCCC
>CAJYIL010000165.1 GCA_913774795.1 Pseudobdellovibrionaceae bacterium | reverse complement strand
ACTCATTTAACGCGCAACACGCAGATGCCAGGAAGGCCCCGTGGCTCTTTTCGGAGAGAAGAAACTCGTCGCCATCGACATCGGAACAAGCAGCATCAAGCTCGCTGAAGTCGAGACGTCGCGCCGCGGACCCGTCCTCAAACGTTTCGCTCTGTATCCTCTCGCGCCAGGCCTGGTGAACGGAGGCGAGATCGTCGACGCGGCTACGGTCGCTGGCTGCATCCAGGCGCTCGTTAAACAAAATAAGGTCAAAACGAAGATGGCGAGCACCGGCCTTTGGGGTGGCTCCGTCATCGTTAAAAAAATCTCCATGCCGAAGATGGAGCCCGCTCTCGTCGCCGAGCAGATCAAGTGGGAAGCCGAACAGTACATCCCTTTCGATATCAACGAAATTAGTTTAGAGCATCACATCCTCCAAAATCGCAGCTCCGCCAGCGAATCGATGGAGGTGCTTCTCGTCGCCGCAAAACAGGATTTCGTTTTCCGTTCCGTGGAATCCGTCGAGTCTGCGGGCCTCACCTGTTCGATCCTCGACGTCAGTGCATTTGCCCTCGCGAATTGCTTCGAGGCTAACTACGGACAACTTGACGGAACAATCGCGCTCCTTAACATCGGCGCGGCCGTCACGAATCTGGTGGTCCTTGACCGGGGCGAGATTATTTTCTGCCGAGACATTCCGATTGGCGGGCAAGCCTACACGGCCGAAATCGCCAAGGTCATGAGCGTCAGCGCGACCGAAGCTGACTCGCTCAAGATTAGCGCGTCGTTAGGTCAAGAAGTGCCGAGCGATGTGAACAACATCATCGCGTCGACGAGCGATCAAGTCGCTGAAGAGATTCGCAACAGCTTTGAGTTTTACACGGCGACCGCGGCTGGGGCTTCGATCCAGCGTCTCTACGTGAGCGGTGGCAGCATCTTTATTCCCGGCCTGATCGAGACTCTCTCGAAATCAGTCGGCGCGCCTTATGAAGTTTTCGATCCGTTTCTGAAAATGACCTACGATCAAAAGGCGTTCACCGCCGATTACATCGCTCAGATCAAAGCGATTAGCCCGATTGCCATCGGGCTCGCAATGAGAAAGCCGAACGAGAAATGATCAAGGTCAATCTCCTCCGATCGACAGGACTGGGTGCATCTCCCTCGACGATGATGGGAACATCGGCGGGCTTCGAGGCGTCCGCCGCCAACGATCAAAAAGTCGCGATCGGTAAGCTGCTCGTTCTCTTGATCTTTCCGCTCCTTATTTACGCTTACGAGTACTCGAATCTTTCGACGCTGACTGAGCAGAAGGCCGCCGCCGAAGCCGAGGCCCAAAAAATCGAAGATAAGAAAAAATCGTTCGGTGAGGCTGCGCCGCGAGTCGAAAAATACAAAGCGCAGAAAGCAAAGATCGATCGTCAGATGGCGGTGATTCGCGTCCTCGCCAAGAACCGGCTTCAGGCGGTGAAAGCTCTCGACGCGATTCAAGAGCTCACACCTTCGCAAATTTGGTACAGCTCTCTCGTAATCGACAACGGCGATGTCGTCGCTCAAGGCTTCGCGACGTCCTACGGCGACTTCCAGCCGTACTACAACCGCATCTCGTCATCACCGATCTTTTCGGGCTTCCTTCCGATCAAACAAGAGAGCAATCCCACAGACGTCAACGGCCGTCCTGCCTATAAGTTTGAAGTCCGCTTCCACATCGGAAAGGCGGAGACATGAACCCGTATCTCCAAAAACTCGCTGAACTCGAGTGGGGAAAAGTTGTCGGCATCGGCGTCGCCCTTGCGGCTGCGTATTACTTTCTGATGTTCGACAACGGTGCGCAAATCGAGGCGAGTATCCAGGCGGCGCAAGAACGCATCACTCTGGCGAAGAAAACTCTCGCCGAGACCGAGAAAGCCATCGCCGATGCCGATCGGTTCGGCAAAGAAGTTCAGTCGACCCAGGATCAATTCGAAAAGATCGTCCGCTACATGCCGATGTCCCTCGACGGGAGCGAAATGACGAAGATGATCAACGACATCTCGCGCGAAGTCGGCGTCGTTCCCCGCATCGAGCCGCAAAAAGACGATGCTCCGCAAGGCTTCACGCAAGCCGTAAAAATCAATTTACAACTCGAGGGCAATTACGCGCAAATCGTAACTTTCCTTTCAAAGATTTCCCAGGTGCAGCGACTCCTGGTGTTCGACAAAATCGAACTGAAGCCCGGAACTCAGCAGAGCTCTTCTCTCAACTCAGGCGCTGCACTCTCTCTCAGCGGCACGCTCATCGGCTACCGTTACTTGAAAGATGCGGCCGATCCCGCTGATGCCGCGGCAAAACCAGGTGCGCCAGCGGCACCGACATCGGGGGCGGCACCATGATGCTCATCAGTCGTTCGACTCCAGCGATTCTCGCTATGGTCATGAGCGCGTCTGCATGGGCGCAGACTGGGGCCACGCCTCCAACTGCGCCGACTGGCAATCAGGCTCCGGCAATGGGGACAAGCACCGAAGCAACAGGCGCGGGCATGGGCGTGACGGATTCGTCGACGATGTTTCAAGGCATCATGGATCCATTCGAATACGATCAGCGTGGTCGTCGTGATCCTTTCGTGCAGCCGGTTCCAGATAAGCCTGTCGAACAAGGGAATATCCACGGGCCACTTCTCGCGCTCCAGAAGTTCGAGCTCTCGAAGCTGACCCTCGTCGGCATTATCTGGGACGTCAAACGGCCGAAGGCGATGATCAAAGACCCGACGGGTAGCACTCACGTCGTCGGAACCAATACCAAAGTCGGTCCCCACAACGGCTACATCGCCGTCATTCGCGAAAGATCAATTTCGAATAACCGTGTTGAATCCGCAGATACTCAACCAGTGGCCTGAGGCGGGTGCAGATTTAAGTCAGCCTACCAGCATGCAGCGCCTGCCGCGAGGGCTTAAGATTGATGTACAGCGTTCAGATGTAAACTATGAATGGATTTTTCCGCTTTTAGATACTCAATTTATGAGTGTAAACGGATCATAGGCCAAAGGATAAACCGATGAAACGACAGCAAGGC
>CAJYIL010000164.1 GCA_913774795.1 Pseudobdellovibrionaceae bacterium | reverse complement strand
AGCTCGTGAGCGAGCGCCAAGATCGCTTCGATAAAAAACGAGAACAGATCGCCGCTCTTCAAAAAGAGCTCGTGTCCTCGCTGCAAGAGAAGTCGGGTGAAGAGCCCGAGGCTTTGAAACTCAAACTCGTCGGTGAATTCGAGGCACAGGCTCGCATCGAAGCTTCGAAAAAAGCGAAGGCTTACGAAGACGACATCCGTCAGAACTCCGAAGAGATCGCGAAGAAAATGATCTCGACAGCGCTCAACCGTTTTCCGCGACCGGCGCCGACCGAACGTGGAGTCGGCGTCGTTGAAATTCCGAACGAAGACGTAAAAAAGCGTATGCTCGGTCCCGACGGTCGCAACATTGCGGTCCTTCAAGAACTCTGCGGTCTCGAGCTTGCGATTTCGGATTCAAACTCGTTTCAGCTGACCGGTTACGATCCGAAACAACGCGAGATCACCACGCGCTGTCTCGAAAAACTTCTTCACGAGAAAAACCCGAACGAAGACACCGTTCGCCGTCTCTACGAGAAGACGAAAAACGATGTTGCTCGCAAGATCGAGAGCGACGGCAATCGTATCGCGGCTGAGCTCGGACAAAAAGATCTCAACCCTGAGATCAAGCGCATGCTCGGCACGCTTCGTTACCGTTACTCGTTTGCGCAGAACCAGCACTTTCACGTCGCCGAAGTCGGTTGGTTATGCGGCCTTTTGGCTTCGGAATTAGGTTCCGTTGAGCGTCAGCATGCAAAACGAGCGGGCCTTTTGCATGACGTGGGTAAAGCGATGGATCACAACCAAGAGGGCGGTCACGCGGTCTTGGGTGCCGACTTCATCAAGAACAACGGCGAAAAAGAGCATATCGTTCACGCCGTTCGGGCCCACCACTACGAAGAGCAACCGACCACTGATCTTTGTTTCTTGGTGATCGCCGCCGATGCGATTTCGGGTGCGCGACCTGGCGCGCGTCGATCGACCGTCACGGTGTATAACCAAAAGATCGAAGCCTTGACGACGATTGCCGAAGGCTTCCGGGGCGTCACGAAAACCCTTATCTTGAACGCCGGTCGCGAAGTACGAGTCATCGTCGACGGTCGTCGCGTGAATGACGAGAAGGCTTTGAAAATGTGCCGCGAGATCGCGGACAAAATCGAAGAAGAATGTCAGTATCCAGGACAAATCAAAGTTGTCGTCATCCGCGAAACTCACGCCGAAGCCACAGCCCGCGCATAGAAACCTGCCTTGCGAGGCAGGCCAAATCTTCCCTAATGGCCTCACAAACTTCGACTCTCAGTCATGCTCGCGTTTCTCATAAAGAGACGCGAGTGTGAGCGAATTCTCTCTGCACTTTGGTCATGCGACTGCCGATAAGTTCGTACGACCAATGAAAGGGTTCTGAAACAATGAGAGTGGAATTCAGCTTTATTCACGTGGACCAATCCGACTCCCTCATCGACTACGCCAACGACCGAATGGAGAAGCTCACGCGTTTCGAGCTCAAGCCCATGGACGTTCAATTCACGGTTTCGATGGAGAGTGCCCACGAGTGCCGAATCGAAGTTTTCGTTCTTGAGGGGCGCCGTAAATTCAAAGCAGAGGCGGTTTGCGACGACTTCTACCGCGGCGTGGACATGTGCATAAACAAGTTGTCGCGCCAACTGTCGAAAGACAAAGGCCGCGTTAAACATCACAAGAATGCCGACAGATCGAGCTACGGCAAGATCGCGCGTCTCAACGACGAGCTCGAAATGGACTACACGATCGAAAGACCGCTTCGCAAAGTGGGTTGATCCGACCGATCGAAGACTTCGCCGCGAAGAGCCAGGGTTGACCCTGGCTCTTTTGTTTTGGTACTCCTCATCGCTTGAGGCGTATCAAAGTCCAAACCACCTAAACGGGTCCCTAAGAGAAGGGATCACGAGTGCGCGTTCCACGCGCAGAATGCAGGCCGATTTGAAAAACTATCTCTTCACGAGCGAATCCGTTTCCGAAGGACACCCCGATAAAGTCGCCGACCAAATTAGCGACGCCGTTCTCGACAATATTTTGAGCCAAGATCCTCGCGGTCGTGTGGCGTGCGAAACGCTGGTCACGACCGGCGTCGCGGTCGTTGCAGGCGAGGTGACGACATCGGCAAAACTCGACATTCCGCAAATCGTTCGTGGAGTCATCAAAGACATCGGCTACGACGACGGCCGCAAAGGCTTCGACGGCAATTCGTGCGCGGTCATGGTCACGCTCGACCGTCAGTCGCCCGACATCGCGATGGGCGTCGATACGGGGGCGTCGAAAGAGCAAGGCGCGGGCGATCAGGGCATCATGTTTGGCTACGCGGTCAACGAAACCGCGGAGTACATGCCGCTTTCGATCAACCTCTCGCACAAGCTGATGTTCAATCTCGCGCAAGCCCGCAAAACGAACCAAGTGAACTGGCTTCGCCCCGATTCGAAATCGCAAGTCACAGTCGAGTACGTTGACGGCAAAGTAAAGCGCGTCGATGCGGTCGTCATTTCCACTCAGCACGACGAAGAAATCACGAATGAAAAAATCCGTGAGTTCGTCATGGACGCCATCATCCGCAAAACGATTCCGGCTGAGTGGCTCGATAGCAAAACAAAGTTCTACATCAATCCGACGGGCCGCTTCGTTGTCGGCGGACCACAAGGCGACTGCGGTCTCACGGGCCGCAA
>CAJYIL010000163.1 GCA_913774795.1 Pseudobdellovibrionaceae bacterium | reverse complement strand
AAGCGGGCGTTGATCGCATGGAGATTATGCGATCAGGTCTCAGGGCTTACTTCAAGCAAGTGTTCAAAGACGGTTTGTTCCACGGAGATCTGCACGCTGGCAACCTCTTCATCATGCCGGATTCGAAAATCGGACTCATCGATTTCGGAATCGTCGGCCGCTTGAACCGCCGAACGCAAGATGCGATCGCGAATATGTTCGTGTCGCTTTACTACGAAGACTACGAGCGACTCGCCTACGAATACGTCGAACTCGCCCCGTACTCGAACGAAGTGAATGTCGATCAATTTGCAAAAGACCTCAAAGATCTGCTCGCTCCTTATTTCGGTCTCTCGATGAAGAACGTCGACTTCGGGAAATTGTTGATGGACTCGACGGCGATCGCCGGAAAACACCGACTTGTTCTGCCGTCGGAGTTGATGTTGTTTTTCAAATCGATTGTCACGGTCGAGGGCATGGCCCGAATGATCGTCGCCGACTTTAACTTGCTCGACTATGCGCTCGAATTTGCCAACGAGATCGTCGCGACTCGGTATTCAAAAGAGCGAGTGACGGAGGAGCTGGCGCTTTTCTCAAAAGATGCAAGCCAATTGGCAAAAGGTCTTCCGCGACAGCTAAAACAATTCATCAGACGCGTCGGCAATCCTGACTTCGCTTTCAAGGTTTCGATCGGCGAGATTGACGAACTCAAACGGTCTATGGAGACCAGCTCCAATATTCTGTTTTTGGGCCTGATCATCGGCAGTTGCATCGTCAGTGCCTCGATGCTTTTTGACTCGGGCCACGGTCCTTACGTGTTTTCAATGCCGTTAGTGAGCGCACTCCTTTACGGGATCGCTTTGGTCCTGGGGCTTGTAGCTTTCTACAATTACATTCGTAAGTAGGATTTCGGGTTGCCCCAGTTCGGGAGATGGAGTTTGGTGCCACGGCATCTAGCAACCAATTCTTTCCTAGAGGGGTTTTAATGAAATTCGTAATGGTCGCTCTCGCGACTCTCTTGATGACTTTTGTAGCTCAAGCTCAACGCGGACCAGGCGGTCGTCCTCCACGTTCGGGTGGCGGCATCGTTCGTCCAACTCCGGGCTACGGCGGCGGCGGAAGCTGGCAACGTGCTCCAGGTCGCATCGGTGGTGGTTATCACCGCGGTGGCGGTCGTTGGGGTGGCGGCGTTTGGTACCCAGCGCCTTCGTATCCACGCTACGGCAACCGCTGTGGTTGGGACGGCTTCTACTGCCGTGACACATACGTCGGTGGCAGCGTTGCCTGTGCTCCAGAGCAAGTCGAAGACAACGTTGCTACAACTGAGAAAACGCTGAACGCACTCGCTGCGACATCTGAATTTGCGACAGCAAAGACATTCAAGTCAGAGCTCGCGCAAGTTGCGTCTTTGAAAGACGCAGGCGAGAAAGCTCAAGCTTACTTGCAACTCGCAGGTATCGATTCAAACGATAAAGCAGCGGTTGCGGCTTTCATCGGTTCGCGCGACGCAAAAGGCGCGTGGGTCACTGACCTCCAGCGCAATGCCGACCTCACAAACGCACAAGCTGAAGCTGTCGCGTTGAAGTTGCAAACGGCTCTCCGCGGTAACCTCCGCTAATCGGAGGTAGGTCCTTACTTTTTGGTAAGGCCCTTACTTTACGGAATAAACCCACGGCTGAAAGGTCGTGGGTTTTTTTATGCCTTGGTCGAGTCGTTTAGTTCTGCGTCGCGAAAAGAGAAATCGGTCTAGGCGTCGGTCTGTGTTTTAATAGGGGAATGAAGCGAACTCGTATTCTGTTTCTGACCTCGCTGGGGCTGGCCTATCTTGGCCTTGAGCTCGTTTCTCGCCACGTCCTCTACATTCCGACCGTCGATGTCTTCACGGTCGTTTCAATCGTTTTCGCGATTCTCCAGTTCGGTCCGCGAACTGGCGTCTTAACGGCCATCATCGGAGCGTCGTATCTGAGCTTCGCTCATGATTGGCAGCCCATTCGCTTTTCGAGCTGGGAAAAGATCGCATTCTGGACGACGGTTTTGGGTCTGACGTCAGTCGTCGTCGAATTTTATCGGCGGCAGATTGTGAGAAGAGAACGCGCAGTTTCGATCCAGGCAGTCGCCGATGCGCGCGTGAGCGAAAATAAATTTCGAGTGACCTTCGATGCGTCCGGAATCGGAATCGCGCACGTCTCGCCCGAAGGGCGCTTCGAATTAGTGAACAAAAAACTCTGTGAAATTCTCGGCTACGATGAAGATGAACTTGTTCGCAAATCGTTTCAAGAACTGACTGTTCCGGATGACCTGACTCGTGATCTCGAGCTGTTGAAAAAAGTTTTAGCGGGTGATTTGCCAAGCTACACCATGCGAAAACGCTATTTCCGCAAAGACGGAGCGCGCGTCATCGCAAATTTAACCGTGACCTTGATTCGGCATGAGGACGGTCGACCTAACTACTTTGTCTCCATGATCGAAGACATCACTGAAGCTCAGCGCGTCGAGGCCGAACGGGCGGAGCTCATGATTCGAGAAAGAACGGCGATTCAGGCCTCCGAAGCGAAATCGCGTTTTCTAGCGAACATGTCGCACGAGATTCGCACACCGATTAATGGAATCATCGGCATGACGAACCTCACCCTGGATACACCGATGACTCCTGAACAGATGAGTTACGTCTCGGCCGTGAAATCGTCTGGCGAGCTCTTGCTGAGAATCGTCAATGACATTCTCGACTTTTCGAAAGTCGAAGCCGGAAAACTCGAGCTTGAAAACTCGCCGTTCAATCTGATGCTGCTTATCGACGAGGTCGTGATGGTTGTGTCTCCGGCCATCAAGAGTCAGGCACTGGCGCTCTACGTCGACATTCGCCGAGACGAGTCCTGGGATTTGATCGGAGATCAAGGTCGTCTCAAGCAGGTCCTCCTGAATCTTATCGGGAATGCCGTCAAGTTTACAGCGCGAGGAGAAATCCGAATCCGCGTCGCTCGTGATTCTGCGAGACGAGTTTTGATCGAAGTGATCGATTCCGGCATCGGGATCTCGGCTTCGAAAGTCGCCTCGCTTTTTACTCCTTTTACGCAAGCGGATTCTTCGACATCGAGACAGTACGGTGGCACCGGGCTCGGTCTTTCGATTTCAAAGCAGATCGTCGAGCTGATGAACGGCGAGATCTCGGTCGTGAGTGCAGAAGGACGCGGAAGCACTTTCAAAATCGCAATTCCTTTTGAGTCGACCACCGCGCCATCGTCTCCCGCGAAAGAGTCATTCGCGCATGGGACTCGCAAAAAAGTTCTGGTCGTCGAGGACAATGCGATCAACCTCACTGTCGCCCTCAAATATCTCGAAAAACTCGGGCACCTCGCGATTGGTGCCGCGAATGGGAGAGAAGCACTTCAGCTCTTAAAAGAAATTTCGTTTGATCTCGTCTTCATGGATTGCCAGATGCCCGAGCTCGACGGCTTCGAGACGACGCGTTTGATTCGGGCAGATGCAGACTTGAATCCTGTTCCCGTCGTGGCGTTGACCGCGAACGTTCTTGAGGCCGAGCGAAAGAAATGTTTGGAGTCGGGAATGGATGACTTCCTCACGAAGCCTCTGGCGATTCGCGATCTCTCGGCGATGGTCGAAAAATGGGGACGCACTCGCGAGAGTTAGTTTCCACGTCTTTCGATCTTATAATCCATCGACGCCCATGGTTCTCAAAAGATCGGAAGTCGGGTGCACACCTCGGATGATGTCGACGTCTTTTGTGAGAACCGGCACCAGCATCTCTTCTCGAGTCAGACCGCCGTGATTACCCGCGTACCCCTCGGCGAAGTCGGCGCCGTCTTCGGGTATGAAAATGAGATCGGGCGCGCGAGGGTGCGCGAAATAGTCGGCGAGGGCAGGAACGATGTAACTGTCGTCGTCGGAGCTTGTCGCGAGATCAAAATCGCTTAAGCAGGTAAACTCAACCGCCGCAACGTTTCGATCCTGCTGTTTAAGAGCTGGCCAAGACGCTTCACCCTTACGCTCGAGCCATTCGAAGCGGGCAGCGCGCTCTCCGGGCTGACACGCAGGGGCGGTTTGCGCAAACGTGATGCGCGCATGATCACCGTTTTTACGGAGAAGGTCGATCCCGTTTTCTCTTTTGAGTGCGGCCCACTGGACGTGCGGAACATCGAGAAGCGCGTGGGCAAGGTCGATGCGCTCTTGATCGGAGATCGGTTTGTCGATGTAAACGGGCGCGACACGATTGTCTTCGATCACTCTGATCTTTCGGTTCATACGGGCCACGATTTCGGAAAGTGGTGCATGGGCATGCGTTGAGCGAAATCCATGGTCGGCGGTAAGTGCGTAGTTGACCTGGCGATTGGAAACAGTTTGGGCTCCGCCCGGATAATTCAGGATTTGGAAAATCGGACGCAACCTTTGATCGAGCGCATGAAGATAAGTCTGTACGCGTTCGTCTTTGGGGCCGTAAGCATGCGCGGTGGCATCGACACCGATGAGGTGAACGAAGATGAAGCGTGGCCAACGAGAGGGCGCGGTTTCGGTCAGAAGATTCTGAAGTGATGAAAGTGTCTGGGCATCGATCGAAGCATAGTCATCTTCGAGATAGCTGATTGCAGACTCGGGAGAGGTCCACTGGAACGCCGTCGCGCCACCGGTGAAAGCGTAGGAATAACTGACCGATGATTGCGAGTCTTGCGCGAGTTTGTAGAACATTGTTTTTCGTTGAAGCAATCTCGCTAGCGTTTGCCAGTTCGTGACGTTCTCGAAATTCACGATCTTGTCGTCGATCAGGATCCGGTTTCCCAACACAGGGTGCTGATCGATCGATTGACCTGTCAGGATCGACGTGATGTTCGGAAAGGTCAGCGAAGGGAAAGCCGCTCGTCCGTAAGAGAACCGCGCGCTTTTTGTGAGTGAAAAGGCATCCGCGATAGCGGGCGCATTTTCGTTTCGGAGCGAGGTCTTCAAAATCTCGGATGAAAGACCGTCGACAAGAAAGAGCACCGATGTTTTGTCAGAGAGCTTATACGTTTCACCGCCGTACGTGGCGTCGTGATACTGAAACGAAACCGCGCGCGACGTTTGACAGCCTTGCAGGAGGAAGAGCGGGATGATGAAAGCTAAGCACGCGCGCATACTCGCTTATCGGCAAAATAAAAACCCCGCGTGAGAAAAACTCGAAGCGGGGTGAAATAAAAACGTAGAATCGTAAAACGTGAACACGAGCGCGAACGTTCGCCTACAGAACCGCAGCGAATCCCATGAGCAGTGCTCCCGTTAAAAGGGCGATCGTCGCAAACGACCCGGTCCACTCGTTCAAACATGTCGTCATCTCAGACCTCCTTATGCTCTAGCTGTGCATTTTGGCACCGCTGCACCTGACGCATCCTTGGGTCTAGGCAAGATGCAGGCCGCTCCTTGGGGTTACGGCCTGCACCTATTTCGAGATCATTCCAAAGGCGTCCCTCTGGGAAGAAACGCCGCGTAGCTTTTACTGCAAGAGCTTCAGGGCCATTTGCGAAGCGTTGTTCGCTTGCGCCAGAACCGAAACACCAGCTTGCATCAAGATGTTGTTGCGAGTGAGCTCAGACGATTCAGCTGCGATATCGGCGTCGCGGATACGCGAGTTAGCTGCCGAGAGGTTCTCGTCGCTAACTGCGATGTTCGCAGTCGTCGATGTCAGGCGGTTCTGCATGGCACCGAAGTTCGCGCGAATCGCGTTCACCGAAACAATCGCTTTGTCGATCGCGTCGATCGACATCTGCGCTTGCTCTTTCGTCGCCGAACCTTCAGCCGTGAGACCGAGCGATTCGAGTGACGAGTTCGCTGCCGAAGCGTTGAACGAGATCCGGTCTTTGAACGCATCGTTGTGTGTTCCGACCTGGATATCGATCACGCCGCCCGTACCGTTGAGAAGATCGCGTCCGTTGAAAGACGTGACTTCCGAGATACGCTGAATTTCTGACTTCAATTGCTGATATTCAACATCAATGAACTTGCGCTCTGTATCGCCGATGGTATCTGAAGCCCCTTGAACGCCGAGTTCGCGCAAGCGAATCAACATGTTCGAAACTTCGTTCAATCCACCCTCTGCAACCTGAACCAGCGAGATACCGTCGTTCGCGTTACGCGAAGCTTGACGGAGACCGCGGATCTGACCTTTCAACTGTTCAGAAATCGCGAGACCAGCTGCATCGTCTGCGGCTTGGTTGATTCGGTAGCCCGAGCTCATACGAGCCAAAGATCTTTCCGAATTGCGCTGTGTGAACGAAAGGTTCTTCTGTGCGTTGAGAGACGCAACGTTCGTCGTAATACGTAAACCCATAACTATCCTCCGTGCATATTAGTCATCCTTGATCTTCGCCATCCATTGGCTAACGGGACCATCGTGGTCCGCGGTGTTTTTTGTTCGGAAGCAAAATGCTTCCGCCATACTGATCGACAGAAAACGTAAACAAATTGAGTCTAGTTCTTCTTCGGCGTGGTCTAGATTTTTTATGGAGAGGAAGAGGGGAGAAACGTTTGAAACGTACGCGTTCATGTTCGCGTTCACGTTCATGTTCGATGTTTAAACGTGATCGCGATCGTGAACGTGATCGTGAACGTTTAAACGTCGTATCTGACACGTCGGGCGTGTCCTTGTTGCGCTCTCGGGGAGCGACTTTCTACTTGAGTCGAACTACTTCTTCTTAACCGTGATCGGTCTTGCTTTCGCAACGGGTGGTTTCGCCTTCGCTTGCGAGGTAAAGTCCGACTTTCGCGCGAGAGGTCTTTTCGAGTAGTAGTACTCGTCGCCTTTCGCCGTGTGGGCTTTCTGCAATTTCGAAACGCTCTTCCGAGCAGGCTTCGCCATCGTCATATCGATCATCCGTTTAAAGACTCTTCGTTCATACTCCACAGGCCTGCTTTTTATTTACGGGGCTGGTTTCGCCAGCCCCTAGCAGGAAATCTAAAGCAGTCAATCAGCCATGATAAAGGATCAACCTTCATCTGGTCGGGCCGTCATGGTCTCTCGCAAGATCCTCTTACGAGAGTTCCACCACGCCCTAATTTTGGGTCAAGTCAGAGTTCATCAACCTTGGAATGACTTGTTCAAGAGCGAGAGGGCCGTATTGCTAGTTTGGTTCGCTTGAGCCAAGACTGAAGTACCAGCTTGGAGCAAGATATTGTTCTTCGTCATTTCAGCTGTCTCTTCAGCGATGTCGACGTCACGGATACGTGAGTTCGCAGCTGAGAGGTTCTCCGTCGAAATCGCGATGTTGCCGATTGTCGATTGGAGGCGGTTCTGAATCGCACCGAAGTCCGCGCGCATCGCCGATACTGACACGATAGCCGCGTCGATCGCTGCGAGAGAGTTCTGTGCAGAGGCTTTATCCGCAACCGAAGTGAGGTTCATACCGAGAGCTGCCGAGTTTGCATCTGCTTTAGATGCATCAAACGAGAGACGGTCGATATTCGGATCGTTCCGTGTTCCGACTTGGAAGTCGAGGACCGAACCTGTGCCCGCGAGGAGCTTTGTTCCGTTGAATTCTGTTCCTTCTGCGATCCGGTCGGTTTCTGAGACCAACTGATCGTATTCCACGTTGAGGAACTGTCTTTCAACAGGTCCGATCGTGTCAGAAGCGGCTTGGACAGCCAGTTCGCGCAATCTGATGAGGATCGACGAGATCTCGTTGAGACCGCCTTCCGCCACTTGCACGAGCGAGACACCGTCTTGCGCGTTACGAGAAGCTTGTTTGAGACCGCGGATTTGCGCACGGAGATTTTCCGAGATCGCCAATCCAGCAGCGTCATCGCCTGCTCGGTTGATTCGGTAACCTGAAGACAACTTCTCCAGGCTCTTATCGAGACCTGACTTCGTGCCCATCAAGTTACGTTGGGCATTGAGCGAAGCCACATTGGTATTGATTCGCAAACCCATACCGACTCCTCCTTGAGTTACGAAGCTCCAATCCATGGTGCTTCGAAGTTACAACCGCCAACATCATGTCTGCGGTCTTACATACCTATCGGTGTCTCGTTCTGAGGCTTGAGTGTCTCGCCCTATTTTTTCTCATTTTGAGCGACTTCGCGACTGAAGTCGTGCGCAGTTAGGCATTTACGCTGGAGGAGAGTCGGGGATTTCAGGACCTTTGAATGGAGCCTATTGGCGCTCCGAAACAGGCAACTTGATTGAATCGGGATCTAGAAACCTGTGAAGGTCACCCAAAGCGTTGTCCCGTCATAGGTTGCGCGGTAGAGAGCGCCCGCGACTGCCGAACCTCCTGTGTAGCCACTCTGCACTTTTACGTTTGCTGTGCTGCCACTCATTTGGATTGTCGTGCAACTCGTGGTCGCGTTCGGGAGAGTAATTGAATAGTTTCCGCCGCTGGCGACGTTGGTAAAATTCAATGTGCCGCACGCACCCGATGTTCCGGTGGCCCGAATCATGTTCTTCGTCGAGAAGTCGGCGGTGATCGAGGTCATGGGATCGGTATTAGCACCAACGCTTGCAACGATTCGACCTGTCATCGAAATATTGCCGGAGACGGTCAGGGCTTCAGCTGGAGATGTCGTTCCGATACCGACTTTTCCGCTGAAGTAGTTGTTTGCACCAATGGCATAGATGCCGAACTGTGATCCTGATGTCTGAGTCGCGGTGTTATTGAAATAGCCTGCGTAGGTGTTTGCGGCATATGTGCCGCTGACACCAGAAGCGAAGGCGGCCGACTGCGTACCGCCGCCGGTCGTCTGGATAATCTTCGTCGTCGCCAGGACGCCCGTGCCTGGATCGGAACCTTGGCTTCCCGATGATGTCAGCCAGGTTTCGCCGCCCAGCACGACACCAGCCGTGAGTGAGTTTGGCGCAATCGTAGCGGTGCCGGCTGCGCCCCGAACGCCGATCGAGCCGGCGACGGTGAGCAGGTGGCTCGGGGAAGTTGTACCGATTCCGATATTCCCACTTGGTGCGATATACATCCGCATCGTCCCTGCGACGTTATCGAAAAGCGAAAAATTGTTGGTACCGTCACCGAGATAATCGACTCCGAAACTGAACTTCGAGGTACCGTTGTTTTGAAATTCGACCGCTGATTTGTAAGCGCCAGTCGATGTGTTGTTCAGCGCGATGTTCAAGTACGAACCTGGGCCCGTGCCGGGAGCCGCAGAGATTTGAAACGGGTAGCCCGATGAATTCGGTCCCGCAACGTGAAGTCTGGATGCCGGCGATGTCGTGCCGATACCCACGTTTCCGGAGGTGTAGTTAATCCCGGGCGCTTGCACTGTCCATGGCGATGTCGGCGGAGAGATCCATGAAGTGGTACCTGATCCGTTAGTTGATAAGACTTGTCCCGACGATCCGGTTCCGGTGGGAAGAGTTAGAGTGTAAGCGGCGCCAGCAGGATTGACGACATTCACGATTGAGCTTGCGTTATTGAGTGCAAGGCCATTGACGGTCACGACGGACGCTGCAAAGTTTCCTGTTCCGTCGCGCTTGATCAACGCATTTGATGTATTTGCGGACGTAGCGGCGTTTGCTAGCAACTCCGCTGCGTGAACATTGGCCGCGGTCGATGTGCCGACAGTCGCGACAGTTGGGTTTGGGTAGGTACCTCCTAGGTCACCACCGGCTGCGCCTGTCGGCGCACCTGTCATCATCGTCCATGAAAGATTGCCGGAGGCGTCGGTCGTCAAAACTTGACCACTTGTCCCCGCAGTTTGTGGCCACTTCAGCACGTAAGATGAGGTCACTGAAGCAGGGGCCTGAAGCGTGATGGTGTTCGCTCCTGAATCCTTGTAGATCGACGAGGTCTGCATGACGGCGCCGGTTGAGACAGACGTGGAAGTTAAGCTGCCCGAAGCCGTGATCGCGCCCGACGAGAAAGCACCCAATGCATCTCGTCTTACAATCGAGCTATTTGTGTTGGAAGACGTTGCGGCATTGGCCAATAATTCAGCCGCGTGGACCTGCGCAGCCGTCGATCCACCCACTGAAGCGACTGTCGCCGCCGCCGAACCTGGTCCGGTCGCCGTGACATCGCCAGTTAACGCGGTAAGGCCCGCCGACGATGGAGTTGTCCAGGTCAGCGTTCCGCCTCCGTCAGTCGTGAGAACTTGATTCGCCGTCCCTGCTGTCGATGGCCAAGTTAACGTGTACGAAGCGGCAAGCGCAGACGGGGCGAGGAACCCGACCGAGTAGGTCGATGGTGCAGCCGCAAACACTTTGAAGTCGCGAGTTGTTGTGACAGAGGAAGCAAGTGTTCCGCTCGTCGAAACCGAAATATTCGACGCAAGCTTTGTTCCGTCGACAGCGCCAGCTGCAATCATCGTGTTCGTAACGGAATTCGCCCCGCCCACTACCGATTGCGAGATCCAAGTCGTTCCGTTCCAACCCAGAACTTCACCGTTAGTCATCACCGGAACGGCCGAGCCAGCGAGTTGGCCAGCCGGCGTGTAGGCGTTTGATGTTCCATTCGCGAGTGCGAGTAGGGCTGAGTATTGAGCATTTGATAGCGGCGCGAGACCTGTCAGCGGATCTCCACCCGAATCAATCACGCGCAAGAGCGAGTCCGCTCCGAAGCCGGCGATTTGTTTCGATTCAAAAGCAAACGGAACGAAGTTGATTTTCGCAGGCGGAATGGGTTCCCACGCCGCCATCGTTTCATCTTTGAAGAGCACGACCAGATTGCGACCATCGCTTTGGTTTGGCGTGTAAGCATTTCCGGCTGAGCAGGTCGAAGCGCTGAACGAAAATGTTCCTCGGTTCGCAAACACACGATCGAGGTTGAAGCCTGTCGTGTCGGTTCGCGCGCCCGTGCCGTCGTTGATCGTCAGAGAGAATTGACCGTTTGTGTTCCGAAGATCGAGCGTCTGCATCTCCTCATACATCAAACAGTTATTGGAGTCGGGCGTGCGAATCTGAATCTTGAATTGCGTCGTTGCACCATTCAACGGTGCGCCGTCGGGACGCAAAATGCGCCCTTGATAGGTCACGCCCGAATTCGCTGCTCGAGCGAGGCTCGAGATTTGAAATAAAATGAGAACAGTAAGAATCCACCGAATCGCCATCGTTTTCGCTGATCGGCCAACTTCTTCATGTTCCTAAACCGAGCCTGTTTCGTTTTGAAACGTTTCTGGTCCAGATTGAATCCTGTTAGAGCTCGCGCAGGAGATCGCGATAACGTTTCCTGGTTACAGTAAACCGCAACGCTGCGAAGTCAGAAGTTTACGGACTTCGTCAGCCGTGAGAGCTTTAGACCAAATCGCGGCCTCATCAAGATAACCGTAGTATTGAAAGCCGTTTGTGGTTAGCCCCCAACCTCCTAAGTTTCCATTTCCGATTCGCCAATATCCGAAATAGTTTTCGGCCGAGCTCGGGCTCGCCGAGCCGACGAGCGACCCATCGAGGTAAAGTCTCTGAGCGCCCGCACTGAAAGTCGCAACTGCCTGGTGCCAACGGCCGTCGTTGTAGCCGACCGGCGAGTGATTTACGCTGAGGCCGCCATTCACTCCGAAAGCGACTGATCCATTCGTCTCCATGGCAATGAAACGATCGTAGTTCGACGGCGTTCCCGTCTGTTGGCCAGCGAACTCCATCAGAACTCCGCCATTCGTCGATGACGTCTTGAACCAAACCATCAACGTAAAGTCTTGCGGGTTATTGTATTGAGTCGTCGTCGTTAAGGTGAACGCGGATGAACCACTGCTGAGGATGGCGTTTCCGAAAAGCCCCGGAGCAGAGACTAGGGCGTTCCCAATAGGAGCTGCGGTGTTGCCTTGGCCAGAGGCATCGGAGTAATTCCCAGACGTTTCATTGAGGTGATAGATGCCCCACGTATTCGCCCACTGTGGATGCGACGAATTGACCTCACTGGGCGAAGATGCGAGAGCCTGAATAGTTGTCTGCGACAGCATCGTCGACCAGATTCCGACTTCGTCGATCGCGCCGTCGAACGGGGTGTTCGTGAAGCCACCCCATCCGCCCGCGTAGGGATTCGCAATCCGGAAAAAGCCGTTATAATTTTCTGGCATCGCGAAGGTGCCCGAGGCCGCAACACTGCCGTCGATATATAATGTTGCGTTGTTGTTGTTCATTACTACCGCGACGTGATGCCAGTTGCCGTCATTGACAGAGCTCGCAGAAGTCAGCACGCGAATATTTCCATCGTACCATCCGTAAGTGATTTGTCCGGCGGTATTCATCGCGAGGATGCGGTCCCACTTTGTCGGCGTAGCGGCTTGAA
>CAJYIL010000162.1 GCA_913774795.1 Pseudobdellovibrionaceae bacterium | reverse complement strand
CGCAGTTCCTCGACCGACAGGCCGGTTAGCGCCAGCAATAACCAGAATGACCGTTTTCATTTTCGATTCTCCGTTCTGGCAGCAACGTAAGGGCGGGACAACACGATGGTCACGTTTAGTTAGAAACAAAACTGCTACTTGCGCTCGCGTTTGATCTGAATCGAGCCGCGACACTTTTCGATGTCACCTCTCGTCTTCGCATTGCGAATGCAGTCTTTGTTCAGGTGAAGAGTGTTGAGTCGGTTCGAGAGATCGCTCGCGACGGGCACCTCTTCGATCGGCGCCGGAGTTGCGCTGGGTTCAGCGGCGGTGGCGCCCGACGAAAACACGAGTAAAGCCGCGAAAAATCCTAACAATGTGCCACTCCTTGGATGAAAGGCTCGTCTAGTTTAGGCACGGCGGACGACGAACGTCCATAAACATAATATATTTAATTGTGGATAAACCTTGGACGCCGCGCTGGATGCGGGTTTCCCGGCGATCGGCCTTCGGCCAGTAAACGTCCAGGAATGTCCCTCGGGGGCTCGCGCATCCGTACAATGATAAGCACGATCTCAAAAGAAATTTAGAAAACTACACACGAAGAAGAAGAGGTCTTCATGCGTTTAAAACACCTCGCGGTCGCAGCCGCCGCCATTCTCACTCTGTCCGCTTGTGCTCCGCAATTTGCGCCAAGCCTGCCGGATGAAGCGGGTAACGAAGCGACCGACGGTCAACAAGACCGCGAAATGGATAAAAATCCCGCGGTTGTCGATGCGCCTTCGCAAGACGATTCGGGCACTGAGACACCTCCGACGCCCGACGAGCAGAAGTCGATTCTTGAGCGTTACTCAAAACTGGATCCGAAAAATCAAGTCCCTCGCAATCTCCTCGCGAAAGCTTTGAAATACTTCGAAGACCACGCATCTTCGGTAAAGAATAAAGCCTACATTGCCGTGATCGACTTCTCACTTCCGTCAACGAAGCAGCGTTTCTGGATCATCAACATGGCCTCCGGTGAAGTGTTCGCGACGACGGTTGCGCACGGTAAAAAC
>CAJYIL010000161.1 GCA_913774795.1 Pseudobdellovibrionaceae bacterium | reverse complement strand
ACGGATCTTCACGTCACCACCTCGTCCGAGCCTGCGAGGATTCACTTCGTCGTCTCAAGACAGATTACATCGACATCTATTACATGCACGGTTTCGATACGACGACGCCGATCCAAGAAACACTGCGCGCCCTCGATGATCTGGTCACCTCGGGTAAAATTCGCTACATCGGCTGCTCGAATTTTTCGGGCTGGCATTTGATGAAATCTCTCAGCTTGAGCGAGCGTCACGGATGGTCTCGCTATGTTGCGCACCAAGTTTATTACTCATTGGCGGCGCGCGAGTACGAATGGGAACTCATGCCCCTTGGCCTTGAAGAGAAGGTGAGCGCGATTATTTGGTCGCCGCTTGCGGCCGGTGCCTTGACCGGTAAATTCCGTCGCGGACAAACGGCGCCCTCATCGACTCGGTTGATGCAAACAAACTTCCCGGTCGCCACTCCCGGCGAAGCCCTCTACAAGATCATCGATGCGCTCGACGAGATCGCGAAAGAAACGGGAAAGTCGCTCTCGCAAATTGCTTTGAATTGGCTTTTGCAGAGACCGACCGTCGCCAACGTCATTGTCGGCGCTCGAAATGAAGAGCAGCTCCGCGAGAATTTGGGTGCGGTCGGCTGGTCGCTCTCGGCCTCACAAATGGAGCGACTCAACGCCGCAAGCCAGACGACGCCGATCTATCCCTATTGGCACCAAAAGGATTTTCCGCAGCTGAATCCTGGCCGGACCTGGTAGCTAACTGAATTCACCCAGGTAAAATAGCTCATGGAAAACTTCGCGCCCGAAGCCGCCTCATCGTCGACGCCGACCTCAAAAGCGTTTACCGGCTACCAAAAATTTGTCATCGCGGTCCTCGCATTTTTGCAATTCACGGTGATCCTCGACTTCATGATCATGTCTCCACTTGGAGCCTTGATGATGCCGGCGTTGAGAATTTCGCCATCTCAGTTCGGTGTGGCCGTTTCGGTCTACGCGTTCGCCGCGGGGGCGTCGGGCCTTATCGCGGCTAGCTTCGCTGACAAATTCGATCGCAAAAAACTCCTGCTGACTTTCTACGTCGGATTTCTCGTCGGTACTTACCTTTGTGCATTCGCTCCCACTTACGAATTCTTGTTGTTCGCGAGACTCGTGACCGGCATTTTCGGCGGGGTCATTGGCGCCATCGCATTTGCGATTACGGTCGATCTCTTCGCGATCGAACTGCGTGGTCGAGTGATGGGCATCTTACAAACCGCTTTTTCAGCGAGCCAAATTTTAGGACTCCCAGCCGGTCTCTACATCTCGAATATTTGGGGATGGCACGCGCCGTTTGTCATGATTGCAACCCTCGGAGTTTTCGCCGGGCTTCTGATCGCCATCAAAATGCGCCCGGTGACGGAGCATTTGAAGCTTCAAAAGAAAGAAAATCCGATCAAGCACTTGTTCTCGACGCTGGCGAACCGTCGATACTTGATTGCTTTCGGGACGACGGCGCTCTTATCGATCGGTGGTTATCTTTTAATGCCGTTTGGTTCGGCGTACACCGTGAATAATTTGAAAATTGCGATGAGTGATCTGCCAACGATTTACTTGGTTTCGGGCATCGCTTCGATTGCGATCGGGCCTCTCGTCGGAAAGCTGAGCGATACGCTCGGCGCATTTAGAATGTTCATCGTCGGAACAGTCATCGGGACAATCATGGTTCTGATTTACACGAACCTAGGGCCGTCGCCACTCTGGTTGGTCATTATCGTAAACGTCGTGATGTTCATGGGTATCTTCTCACGCATGATCCCCGCGCAGGCGATGATGTCGGTGATACCCGAAGCGAAAAACCGCGGATCATTCATGTCGATCAGTTCATCGCTGCAACAGATCGCTGGAGGTGTCGCTTCGGTTGCGGCCGGCCACATCGTCGTCGCGAACGCCGACGGAAGCCTCGGTCACTTCAACACGCTTGGTTACGTCATGGTGGCGATCGCACTGATTGCCCTCGCGTGTATGTACAAAATCCACAAGATGGTTGCGAACAAGATGAAGCGTTGAGGTGGCGCAGGACGCGGCTCACAAATTTATGACGGTTATGGCGGGAGGCCTCGCGCATGACGAAGAAGCTTTGCGTGCGCTCGACGCTGAAGATAAAACTAAGTTCAAGTCGATGAAATTGGCAGCGCAAGCAGACTGAGGCAAAATGTTTAAGACCATAAATCCCGCGACCGGTGAGACCCTTCGAAATTTTGAACATCTCGACGAGTCGGAGATCGAATTTGTTTTGAAATCTGCATGGTCGGCTTATCAAAAAGCTAAAACCTCGACCGTCTCCGAGCGCATCGATCGGCTGCGGGCTGTCGCCAAAAACTTGAGAGCGCGCGCCGACGAACTTGCGCGGTCGATGTCTCTTGAGATGGGTAAGCCACTGAAAGACTCCCTTGCTGAAGTCGAGAAGAGCGCAACCGCTTTCGATTACTACGCCGAGAACTTAGAAAAACTTGTCGCCAACGAAACGGTCAAGACCGGTTACTCTCGATCGGAGATCGTGAAGGATTCGTTGGGTCCGGTTCTCGCGGTGATGCCCTGGAATTTTCCCTTGTGGCAAGTGACTCGCTTCGCCGCGCCCGCGATCGGAATCGGAAATCCGATTTTGCTGAAGCACTCGGATTTGGTGGCGGGGACCGCGGAGATCATCGCGTCGGTTTTCGATTCTGTAGCGCCAGGTCTTCTTTTTAACATGCGCATTGATCACGAGGCGTCCGCAAAAGTGATCGCGGATCGCCGGTGTGTCGCGGTCACTCTCACCGGCAGCGCGCGCGCTGGTCGCGAAATCGCGGCGGTGGCAGGCAAAGAGCTCAAGAAGACGGTTCTTGAACTCGGTGGCAGCGATGCCTAGTCGTGATGGGCGACGCCGATGTGGAAAAGGCTGCAAAGATCTGTGCAAACGGGCGAATGGTGAATAACGGCCAGAGCTGTGTCGCCGCGAAAAGATTCATCGTTCACAAATCTGTTCAAGTCGCCTTTGTCAGTGCGTTTGAGAAACAGGTGCGAGCTCTTTCAGTCGGCCATCCACTCGATCCAAAGACGGTCACCGGATCCCTTGCTTCGAAAAAATTCCAAGAGGGGCTCCTGAATCAGTGTCGCGATCTCGAATCCAAAGGAGCCAAAAAGCTTTTTGACCTCAATGAGGCTTACGATTTTTCGAAACCAGATGCGTTTTTCCCGGCACGCGCTTATCTCGTAACAAAAGATCTCGAAGAGGCGTTCACCGAAGAATTCTTTGGCCCAGTCGCACTCATCATGATTTTCGAAACCGAAGACGAAGCCTTGGAGCTCGCGAATAAATCCATCTACGGCCTCGGTGGGGCCGTCTTCAGCGCTGATGTGACGAAAGCGACTCGGTTCGCCCGCGCGATGGAATGCGGCTTTGTCGCGATCAACGATCAAGTCAAATCTGATCCGCATCTGCCTTTCGGTGGCGTGAAAGACTCAGGCTACGGTCGCGAACTTAGCCAGTATGGTTTCTATGAATTCGTAAATGTAAAAACGCTCGGGTACGGATGAAAAAGCGCTGCTTTTGGGTCGAGGGTCAACCCGACATCTACATCGATTATCACGATCATGAATGGGGTCGCCCTCAACACGACGACCAGAAACTTTTTGAACAGCTTATTCTCGAGGGCGCGCAAGCGGGTTTGAGTTGGCTCACGATTCTAAAACGTCGGGAGGGCTACCGGCGCGCCTTTAAGAGCTTTGATGCGCGAAAGATCGCTAAATTCACGGCCGCTCAAAAAAACGCGCTCATGAAAGACGAAGGCATTATTCGCAATCGCCTGAAGATCGAGGCGGCGGTCGACAACGCCCGAGCCTATCTTGCTGTTCAAAAAGAGTTCGGCTCGTTCGACAAATACATTTGGTCATTCGTCGACGGCCAGCCGATCAAAGACTCAAAGAAACAGGGCGGAGTCGAAAAGTCGGTCGCGATGAGCAAAGCGCTGAAGAAGCGCGGATTTCGATTTGTTGGCCCGACGATTTGTTATGCCTTCATGCAGGCCACCGGCATGGTCAATGACCATTCGCCCGATTGCTTCAGATACGGTCGACGCGCCTAAGAAACTTGCGCATCGTTTTCACGTACTCAAGCGGTTGTTCAAGTGTCGCGAGATGCGAGCTTTTCTCGAAGACATGAAATCGGGCGCCCGGGGTCAGTCGTGCGTGCTTTTCGACGGTTTCAGGTGTCGCTTCATCAAAACGGCCGCAAGTAAACAGCGTCGGCACGCGAGTCTTTGGCAAATCTTTCGCGCGGTTAAAGGTCTTGAGCGAACCCGTCGCGATGAATTCCACGGGCCCCCACATCGTCATGTAACCTTCGAGGTTAAATCCAACGCTCGCAAGCTTTTGACTGTGGAGGCGTTTGTCTCCCTTGGGCGCGAACTTCCTGACGAAGCGGTCGTAGTAAGCCTCATTGGCCTCATGAAAAGCTTTGGTTTCGTAATTTTTGGTTTTCAGTGCTCGTGCAATCGCAGCCTGATGCGCTTTCGGAAGCTGCTTGATCAAGCGCTGTGCATCTTCGCTCCAGGCCTGGGCATCGAGGCAGGGGCTTGAGTGAATGATCGCGCGAACATTTTTGGGGTAGGTGAAGAGATACTCCGCGCCAAGCATCGTTCCCCATGAATGACCCAGAATATCGATTTTTTGATAGCCGAGCGCTCGGCGCAAATCTTCGAGTTCGTTTACAAATGTTTGAAGTGTCCAGTGCTTTTTTTTAATGCGGCTGGAGCGACCACAGCCAATTTGGTCATAGACAACCACATCGCGGTCTTGAGCGAGCGAAAGAACCTCGGAGAACGTCTCGTGTGTCGATCCGGGCCCGCCGTGAAGAATAAAAAGTGGCGATCCTTTGCGCTCTCCGAGAGGCATGATTCGTCGAAAGAACGTTTGACCGATCGGGCGCTCCAAATAGCCTTGTTCTTCAACATGAGACTGCAGTTTCACCTAGGGAAATCCTTTGTTTTCGATGGTGTCCGGAAATGGCCAGTAAGACGGTACAAATCTAGGATAAGCTCCGCTCTATGAATCGCGAAGAGACACTCTACCGCGCCCTCCAAACTCGAGATCCGCGCTTCGATGGTAAGTTCTTCGTCGGAGTTCGAACAACGGGAATTTACTGTCGTCCGATTTGCCCCGCCAAACCTCGTCGCGAGAATGTTGAATTTTATCCCAGCGCTGTCGCAGCCGAAAAGGCAGGCTATCGCCCGTGCTTAAGATGCCGGCCCGAAAGTGCTCCGCGGTCGCCGGCCTGGATCGGAAAATCGGCGATCGTACAACGGGCCCTTCGGTCATTGCCCGCGCTAGCCACATTTGATGAAGTCACGTTTGCAGAACGCTTCGGGGTTTCGTCTCGCCACTTGCGACGACTCTTCATGGAAGAGGTCGGCAAGACGCCAAAACAGATCTACTTTGAATCGCGGCTCGGTCTTGCGCGAAAATTGATTGTCGAGACCTCGCTCCCTCTGACCGACATCGCGTTCGCTTCTGGGTTCAAGTCGGTTCGGCGTTTTAACGATGCGTTTCGTCTTCGGTTCAAGCGCAGTCCTTCGCAAATCCGAAGGTCGAAAGTGGATTCTCTAGGTTTGCGTTTGAAGTTGAGTTACCGCCCTCCCTACGATTTCGAGCAAGTGCTCTGGTTTTATCGTATGCACCAAATCGAAGGTCTCGAGTCTTTCGAGGGTGAGACGTATGTTCGAATGATTGCCTACGAGGGCGAACTGGGAACGATTCGAGTTTCAAATCTCCCGGATGAAAATGCACTCGAGCTTCGTGTCGACTTTCCTTCGGCACGCATTCTTCCCGATGTTGTGGCTCGCGTGCGGGCGATGTTCGATCTCGACTCTGACCCGCTG
>CAJYIL010000160.1 GCA_913774795.1 Pseudobdellovibrionaceae bacterium | reverse complement strand
TCGTCGTTCGAATCGTATTCGCGAACCGCTCCTCGGCCATTCGCGTTCGAGTAGGTATTGGTGAGTGAAGGGTTGAACTTCACTTCAGTCGCTTGGGCAAACACGAGCTGCAGGGCATTGGCGGCACCGAGCTCTTCAATCTCGGTATCGAGACTCTGGACGAAGTTTGACGATGTGCCCGTTACGTTCAACATTAAACCAATCGCCGTCACCAGGAGCAGCCCTGCGGTGAAGAGAACGATCATGAGTTCGACGAGCGTGAGGCCTTGCTGCGATTTCAGGATGCGCATGTCGATTTCATCTCAATCCGAAATTCCATCGGTCTCCGGTGTTTCGCAGAACCGCAGGCTCCCGTCGGTCGCATTGTTGTACGGCACGAAATACGTGTGAACCGAAAGCGCGTTCACGACGCCGTTGTCGAGAGCATCGGTGGGATATTCATGGCAGAAGTTGCCATCGTATTTTCGCTTTTTTCCGTTGCAGGTTTTGTTATCGCTGCGGCTATCGACACATCCAGGGCCGGAACAAAGAGCATTGTCACCGGGGGGCCAATGCTGAACACAGGCATGTTGTTTTGAATCGCCCAAAGTACTGCATGAGCCATTAAAGCGCGTGTAGAAACTTCGGCTTCGACTCGTGTCGCTGACAGCACCGCGTGGCACTTCAAGCACGCAGACTTTTCGGTCACCGGTAAATCCGGTGCCGGGAGCCCAGTCCATCTGCATCGCGACTTTCAAGTCACTGCAAGTCACGATGTTGGACTGGCCCTCCTCCGGAACCCATCGACCCGCTTCACAAACCGCCGAGACCGAACAAGTTGTGGCATTCGGCAGATCATATTTCGTGTCACTCGCATAAGCCCCGGCTTCACCTTTCGGGATCGTGTAAGTGTCACGTGCGGCGTTGGGATACGTCACGGAGATCGAAGCGCACGGCAGGCCTGCGCTCGTTTTGACGTTTGAGTTATACCAATTCGGATAGCGGGGAGTCAGCTTGCGACACATGCGTTTACCGCTGTTCAGCGAGTATCCGGATGGAATGTTGCAGCTATTTCTCTTGAAGTTGTAACCGCTCATTTTGCACGCGCCTCCGATGCCGGCCGCGCAAGCAATGATTCCGCCAGTTGCGAATCCGGCCCCCACCGCGGCGAGCGCGGCGCTTGCGACTCCCAAGCCGACGCCGGCGGTGAGAAGCCCGCCTCCCACGACGAGAGCGAGGGTCAAGAAGCTAAACGGTTTCTTTTTGTAACAAGCGTAGCAAGGAGCCGGCTGAAAAAAGCGACCCGCTGTCGCCGGAGCTGCGATCGATGGATTGGGGTGCGCCCGGCTGCTCAAGAGTCTGAAGTTTCCGGCGGCGTCAATAGAGGCGACATCCATGCGAATGTCGCAGCCCCAGAGTCCGTCGCTCGATGTTCGTTTCGCATTCGTGTAATTGAGCACGTAGCGAACCTGCCCTCCGCCGTCGTCAATGAACCTCGTCGTGTCCGGGAGAATCCCGCACGCGGTGACTTCGTTACACGGCACCCAGCGTCCCATGGAAGGAGTGTAGGTTTGACCATTCATTTGAGCGCCCGGGGCGCCTTGGCAATAATTCGGAGCCAGTTGTTCAGAGGAGTCCTTGCACATGAAGATCGTGCCGGGTTCAATCGCCTTTGCTTGGGTGTCCGTGTTCTTGAAACCGATCTCGAGTCGAACCGCGGCGCTATTGACAGCGTTCGCGTCTTGCGTGCACTCAGGACGATTGCGAATCGCGCTCGGCTTCATCGTCTGCTCGTAAGGAGTGATGTCGCCCGCGGGCTCGCTGGGAGATGAGTTTAAAATCACGCTGATCTTCGGCGCGGTGAGATCAATCGGATAAAAGAAGTCTTCGCTGGCCTCGCAGGAGCGAGTGGCGCCGGTCCCGTCGGTAAAAGAACCTTCGAGTTTGACTCGGTAGCCGATTTTCGCTGACGAATCGGGGGAGAAAGTTCCGATCGCCTCGGAAGTCAGGGCGGCTGGATTGCCGCCTTGGGGGCGAGCCCAAGTCTCGGCGATGGTCGAAGGATTTCCCGAGCCGACATCGAAGCGTGAGATCGTGATGCGAGAGTTGAAATCTTTTAGGCTCTCTTCATCGAAGTCGACGGGAAGAGCCCGACCCGCAGCATGGGGAATATCGGATACGTTCGCGCCCGTGCGAGTCTGCGGGAAATCGTTGTAGAGTGATGCGAGGAACGCGACCGCACCTTTTTGAAGAAGCTGCGTGTTCAACTGTCGAATCGCGCCCGTTCCTTCAATGACGTCGCGCGAGCGAAGCTGTGCAAGCCGAACCGAATCGTCAACCCACCGATCGCCCGGCTGCCCCGGCTTCTCGGTGATATTAAACCCAGTCTTGCCAGACTCTTTTCCCTTCCATTGGTATCCCGGGCTGATCGCCGTCATCTCGCGGATGTAGCTCAGTTGCGAATCGAGTGCGGCTTTGCAAGACGAGTTTCGCGTGAGGTTTCGCGTGAGGGAGAGTTGCTGGCTAAAAAACGACGCCGCAGCCAGGGTCGATATCGCAACGATGGCAACGGCTGCAGCGACTTCGATGAGCGAAGCGCCTCGCTCGGAGACTGGAGAGGGGGAGCTTTTCTCGCGTGTCATGACTTATGGTCCGGCGATCACCAGGGAAAATCAAAGGGATTTCGGATCAGGATCGTCTGGTTTCGAGGCACCGTCCCACAGAATTCGGGGTGACTCACATCGAGACGCGCGACTTTGGCGTCAGTTAAAAGTCACGTTGCGGGGGCAGCGGGCGGCGAGGATGTCGTCGAGAGCCGAGAGCGATTGGACGAGGGCGTCGCTATAATACATCAGCTGTGGCGACGAAATGAGGCCGGCCGAGGAGACGCGTCGTATTTTCGTGTTGAAGTGTTTTGAGGATTCGCACGAGAAGAGGCCGAGAATTTTGAGTTTTGCGAAGTCGGGCGCGCGGGTCGCGCGTGAGTCGTCGAACGACGCGATCATGCGTTTAAGACCCGATGAGCGCGCCTTGTACGAAGGAGCGTCGACGGTGCCATCGCGCGCGAGAACCGGCGGGCGAAAGTCAGGCCCGCCGCCAAAGCGTGAATGCCCGTTGTAGAAGACGACGTCGGCCTCACGGAGTCCATCGAGAAAAACGGACTGCGCGTTCGCGGATTTCCAGCGCTGAAAAGGATCGCGTGAGTTTTCGTCGTCGTCGGTTGCGACCGACGAATTGACGACGGTTAGGCGAACGGTTTTAAGCGCGCCATTAACGCGAATCGGTTTCGTGAACAAGTCAGAGTCGGCGAGGTCGCGCGAAAATCCACACGCCATCTGTTCACCACGACAAGGCGCTAGAATGCGATCGACGAAAGCCGCGCGCTCATGACGGTCGCCGACAAACCGTGCGGGGCGAGCGTCTTTATAACCAAACACCATACGCACATCCAGTGTTGGTTTCGCGTACAGCGCTTCTTGCATGAGTCGACACGACGGAGCTTCGGCGTGCGCAAATAGACTTAAAACTAAGAGCCAGATCATGGTTTCACCGCCACACCAACGGCCAAGAAAGACAGGCAGGCCTCTTTCAGAGACGCTCCCGATTCGCGTAAGCAAAGCGAGTTTAGCTCGTCGATCGATTTGACCGACGAAAGACGAAACATGCGTGGCTGCGCCGAAATCTCGGCGGAGATCGAAATTGCCTGAAGACGCACTTGAGTTTCACGCGCTCGCGTCATCTCGGTGACAAGATCGAGGTTTTCGAGAACGCCGTTCCGGAGCGCCATCGCGCGAAGATAGTTCAGGACCGAAGATCGAGTTTCCGGCGAGCGACTTTCGGCGAGTTTCGAAAGCGTGGTGCGAGGAAGTTTCCAGCTCATGCGGCCCATCGGTTCAAGCATCGCGATTTGGACCGGGACTGAAACCGAATCGGGATTCGCTAGGGCCCGGCTCCAAATCGTCAAAATCTGATCGGAGTTTTTCGATGTCATCAGGGCATTCACCGTCAACACGGTGAAACCGTCTTCATCGCCAGAGGCGCGCGAGAGCAAATCGGGGAGAAGTGATCGGAGGTTGAGAGCACCAATCACCTCGAGAGCGAGAGGTCGATCTTCCGTGGAAAGAGCGCGGTAGAGCTGTGCTTGAAGATGCGGAATTCGCTTCACTTCGCGGATCGCGCGGTCCCGGAACTCTTCGCTTTGCCCGACCTTGCGTGCGAGTGATTGCCACGAAGCGGTCGATTTTACAACGGGCGAGTGCGAGGCTGTGAGCTTCGCAGCGCGAGCGATTTTCTTTTTTGCGGGAGAAGAGTTGGCTCGAGCTGAAGTCTTCGGCCTCAAGAAGCGTGCATCAGAAGAACGGACATCCACTTCGGAAGCGCGAGCGATGTTCGCGAGAAGACTCATGGCGACGCCCGTCGTAACAAAAAACAGGCGCCGCTTTTTGAAGTTCATTAGTGACCGCGGCCGCTCGAGCCTGATCCGAGGGAGACGCCCGACGATGTGCCGCCATCATCGACGATGACCGGTGCAACAGGAGCCGGGGCCGGCTCAGTGCGAACACGCGACACCTCGCGATTTTCGCGAGTTGGTTTTGATGTGCATGCTGTCGCAGAAACAAGGGCCAGAACGAGAACGAGTACTTTCATGATGTTCATCCTTTGTGACAAGTCCCGGAGGACGACTCGACAATAACTGCCCTTAAGGGTGCCGCAGCCTCGCGAGTCATTTCAACTGCGGCGCCCGCTTGAGAACAACACAACACATCTCCTTAAACTCTTGAGACAAAACTTCGATCTCGTGGAGCCCAAGATTCGCCTTCCGTTTTTCACTGGATTTTTGGCTAGGCCCAACGCTTTTAAAGATCGTGGCAGTTGCACCAGCGCGATCCCTGCTGACTACGGCGATGATCATTGTCGTTAGAAAAATGAGCACGCTTCGTCTCGAAGCATCGGTGTGTTAAGCTCGACCCTCACATCAAAGGAGGGCGGCCGATGTCGTTTCAAAGCGAGTCCGATACTCTTTCGTTTGCGGCCTCCGAGCCTCTCACACTCGGAGTCGAGGTCGAAGTTCAACTGCTTGATGAAGAGACTCTCGATCTGAGTCCTCAATCGCCGGCTCTTCTCGAGAAGCTCTCGCACCTCGGTAATCGCGTGAAGGCCGAGATTTTTCAGAGCATGCTCGAATTCAACACGGGCATTTGCAAAAACGCCCACGACGTGCACGCCGATCTCGCAAAAACCATGGACGCCTCAGAATCGGCCGCAACCGAACTTGGGCTCCGCTTGGCTTCGGCCGGTACGCACCCGTTTGCGCGCTATCAAGAGCGAATTTTGTTCCCGGCGTCCCGTTACAAAGATCTCATCGATCGAAACCAATGGATCGCGCGACGACTCATGATTTTCGGTCTGCATGTTCATGTCGGTATGAGAGACGGTGAGCACGCGATCCAAATGACAAACGCCGCTCTCCATTATTTACCGATGCTTCTGGCGCTCTCCGCGAGTTCTCCGTATTGGCACGGCGAAGACACGGAGCTCGCGTCGTCGCGAATTACATTTTTCGAATCTCTCCCGACGGGTGGGCACCCTTGCCTCGTGAGATCGTGGGATGAATTCACTGAACTTTACGGTCGCCTTTTTAAAGCAAATGCGATTCGTTCACCAAAAGATTTGTGGTGGGACATTCGCCCGAGTCCGCACTTCGGAACGATTGAATTTCGAATCTGTGATGGATTAGCGACGCTTGAAGAAACCACGGCTCTCACGGCGCTCATCCACGCGCTTTGCGTTTTCATCGATCGCCAGCTGGCAGAGGGGCGACGTTTTGACCCTCCTCCAGACTGGATCATGCGCGAGAATAAGTGGCGCGCTTCGAGGTGGGGAGTCGGGGCCGACTTAATCATGAATAGCGACGGACAAACGGCGCCGTTTCGTGAGGTCGTTCGCGCAATGCTTGATACACTTCAGCCGATTGCGAAAGAACTCGCGTACGAGCCTCTCTTCGAAACGATCGCGCTCATTTTGGATCGCGGAACGAGCAGTCTTCGCCAGAGAAAAGCGTCGCACTCCGCAGGTGGCGATCTCAAAGCGGTCGCTGATTTCAACGCGCGCGAGTTCTCTGCTCGAAAACCGCTCTGGCTCAAAAGCTAGCGGCACGTACAATCGCTTTGGTCAGAAAAACAAAAATCCTCTTGCCGCCTGAATCACGGGACGATATCCCGTGCTTTTAATGCGGTTCAAAACTGACGTTAAAAAAATCAAGACTCTTTCTATTCCCCCAGATTTCGACGTGAGAAAGTTGCCCCAGCTTTGGCGCTGCGGTCCTGAGTTCATCCAAAGTCTAAGATCCGAAATGCTCGACTTCATTCTCGAGCAAACGCCCAAACACCCCGAATACAAATATCTCTCGGTCGACAGTCGAACCCATATGCTCTTCACCGACGTGTATCCGAACATCCCGGGATGGCACTGCGACGACTTCTACCGAACAAAGGCCTACAGCGATCAACCAGACCTCGATCACCTCGAGGCCGAAGCGAATTCGATTCACTACATGCTGTTGATCGGAGACGCGTCACGAACCGAATTTCTCGTCGACGATATCGAGTTGCCGTCGGCTAGAGAAGTCCTCGAGCACCACGGCACGCACAAACCGATTTACTATCACTACGACGAACTCATCGAAAAGGCGCAACCGAAGACGTTCCATCTCGAAGATCGCACACTTTATCGATTCGGCCCCCACTGTTTCCACCGGGGGCAGGCCGCGACGAAAAACGGGTGGCGCTATTTCATTCGTCTGACCTTCTCGAACCACTACGAGCCACAAAACGAGCTCAGATATCAAACACAAGTCTACACCCGTGATCGCGTCAGCTGGTAGGCGAGCGAACGTTCGCAAGCTTCAGGCTTTTGCGTTCTTTCAAATGTTTCTGGTCATCATGCCTGTGATTGTGCCTTTCTGGAAACAACAAGGTCTGACGCTCACCCAAGTCTTTCAGCTTCAAGGCCTCTTCGGAGCGTGTCTTCTTCTTTTCGACGCGCCTGCAGGATACGTCGCCGATCTTTTCGGGAGAAAACCCGCAATGATTATCGGTTCGGTGATCGTCGCGCTTGGCTTTCAAGTTCTTTGGTTTGGCCACACGTTTGTCGATTTCGTGTTGTACGAAATTCTGTTGGGCCTCGGCATCGCGCTCCAGTCGGGATGCGATATCGCGATTCTCTTTGCGACCGTTGAGAAGGATGGACCGACCGCTGCGTATGTCGGTCAAAGGCTCATGTACCAAACACTCGGTGAAGGCACCGCCGCGCTTATTGGCGGTTGGCTTTCACTGATCAGTCTTGCGACTGTCGCTCATGCGCAAGCGGTGACTGCATGGATCCCGGTCGTTCTCGCATGCTGGGTTTACGAACCTCCGGGCACACGCCTCGAACGAAGCTCTCACTTGCAAAACATAAAGATGATCGGAAAAGCGCTGTTCAGTCACTCTCGTCTACTCACGCTGACGATCTTAAATTTCATGGTCTACGGCTTTGCGACAT
The DNA here is from genome assembly GCA_913774795.1 of Pseudobdellovibrionaceae bacterium. Lineage (GTDB taxonomy): Bacteria > Bdellovibrionota > Bdellovibrionia > Bdellovibrionales > JAMPXM01 > CAJYOV01. Next base: position 12,602 of record CAJYIL010000160.1, on the reverse strand, counting down.
ACTGTGCGGTTTGGTGTCTGCAGCCCTACTGGCAAACGCGCGGGTGGACTGTTTCATCGTTCGGCACCCTGTGGGCGGCGAATGCTTTTGCAATTGCGCTCATTGCGAAATACGCGAATCACTTTGAGCTCAAATATGGTCCCCGCAGAACACTACTCGTCATCGCGTTGGCACCCATCGTCGGTTATGCCGTTCTCCCGCAGGTCGGAGCGATCGGGGGGCTCGTCGCGATCCTCGCGTTTCCGGTTTGTCGCGGGCTTGCGCACGTCTTCTTCCAGGACGCGGTGAATACGCGTGTTCCTCCCGAGATCCGCGCGACCACGAACTCCATCGGGTCGCTCGGAACACGCATGTTGTTTCTGATTTTCGGCCCTTTCCTCGGCCACGTGATTGAGTCGCGCGGGATCGACAGCGCGTTCACGACGATGGCTTTCGTGTATCTCGCGGCGGCGTTTCTGATCGCTTGGCCACTGGCGAGGGAGCTCCGTCGGCGGGCCTGAGCGTTGCACTCTTGATGAGCGAGCTAACCGGAGTCGTTTATGAAGAGACGTAGCGCCCTTTTACTGACAATTATTTTGACAGCCGCCGTCCCAAGACCGGCTCTCGCCGATGCTCGCCTTTGCGCTGATCTCTTCCTCAAAAAGGCCTCGGTCGTGGAAATCATCTCGCCGTCTATCGATGATCGAATGAAGGGGCGTGAGCCTTCTTGGGACTGGGCGTTGGACGCGATGATCGAATCGCAAAAGCGCCTGGAGCCCGCAGATGCTAAACGAGTTCTTACAACTTTACTGGGAGAGCTTTTTGGTGAGACGGGTGAAGCGATCATGCGGTCGCGCTGGTCCTCCTTCTATCGGCCCAAGGGATCAGCGCAATTTCTCGATGCGGGCTACGCGAATTCGGGCAAGATCATGCTTCACCCAGTTGAAACGAGGCTGCATCGAAAATCCGCGACTCGTCGTGAACTCATTGCGCGCGAAAACACTCAGCGAAAAACATCAAATGACGTTTACGTGTTAGCGAAACTCATGACCGAAAAAGAAACCTATCAAGGCGAGAGCGTGAGTCAGCCTCGAATCGACTCTGTTAACTACGACGGTTCTGAAGCTCGGTACAATATGTCAGGACCTCATCTGCCGATGGTTGCCGGCAAAACGCGAACGCCCCTGAAGTCATTCTGGGACTGGGTCGAACAGAGTCCCGAGCGAATTCTCTACGCGAAATTGATCATGGCACGATGGCTCGATTACTCCGTGACTTACGCCGTTGGAAACAAGCCGATGACCATTGCGCAAGGCCTTGAGCTTTTCAATCCAGACCCGGTGCGACTCACGCGCGGTCAGCGACTTCGCCGCTGGCTCACGGAGCGCAAGCAACCACAGCAGCCAAGTCTCACCGAGTTAGCGGCCGCCGAAAACAAAATCGAAGAGATCGCGAAGATCGTCGTGAAGCAGGCCGATCTCACGAAAGCTCTCACGATTGAGCCGCTGAAGACCGTTGAGCCCTACACCGAAATTTCGACGAAGCTTCGCGATGAGGTCGCGGTATTGAACACAAACGAAGTGCTCTTGTTCGATAACAGCCCACTTATGAGCGCTTCGCAGTTTGAGGCCGACGTGCACGCGCTCGTGCCGCGCATGCTCCACGCAGGCGTTCTCACGGTCACCGCAATCAAAGCGCAGAGTTCGTCGTTCGGTCAGCTGCGAGAGAAGAGCCTCGAAACGGCGGTCCGCATGGAGTCACACCAAGCGCTCATTCCAGGAGCCGACTGGAATCCCGTTCGAGAATCGAAACAGCTCCTCGACTTGAGAAACGAAGTGAACCGCGCACACGCCGATCTCGAAGCGGTCGAGCAAATCACGGCAGGCGTTCTTGAAAACTTGCTGAGGTTCGAGGAAATTCTTCGCCGAGACCCGCATTTCGCGACGCTCATTTCGAGAGACACGGTAGAAGCCACACAGCGAGCATTCTCCGCTGTGCGCGCGACGAACCAAGAGCTTTATCGCGAAATGATCCAGGACCTTTCACTAGCCCAAAACTCCCTTCTGCAACACGCTTCGCACCACTGACTGACAAGAGATTGGACAACTCTCGCGAACAATCGACCCTCACATTGTTAAGTGTGTGGTCGGCGGTGTTCGATCTCGCGTGGAAGTGCCAACTCCACCGACGGTTTTGAGACACTTCCTCTCCGAAAATCCAGATTCATGAGTGAAATTCGCATAAAGAGCGATTTCGCAGATTCATAACGCGAATCTCGCGACCGATAGGTTCCTGTACACAGTCACAACAGGCGGGGACTATGGGCTTGAACAAAAACGTGTCGACGAGCGCGATTTTAGCGGCGATGGGAATGATGGTGACGTCGCCTGCGCAGGCCCTTCGAAATCAGGACATGTCGGGTAACGATAGCGGTGCAGCGGCCGTTTACCTCTTCGACGAGAACGGTGGAGACACTGCGTTTGATACGTCAGGCGTGGCGCCTGCGTTGAACCTCAAGGTCAAAACAGACGGTAACTTGCCAACTCAAGACGGCACTCCCATCTTGAAGAACGCGCAGATGATGGGAAACATCATTTACGTGAACCCGAAACCAAACGGAGCGGAGACGGGCGATCCGATGATGGCCGATAAAGGCTACGAGTCAGCGCAGCGTCACCGTACATTCTTGATCAGCGCTGACTCGAGCGGCACTCCCGTCACCGCCGATAAACTCAACTCGTGCTCAAACGGTTTCACGATTCAGGCGTTTGTTCGTCCCTACTTCCCTTTTCAAGGTAACGACTCGGGTAACTTAATCGTAGGTCTCTCGAACTCGATGGCCAACTCGAATAATCCGAGCGCGGCGACAAGCCCGGTTAACTTCGGCCTTTACCAAACGGGGATGGCGGGAGCCGAGGCTGTTCAACTTCAAGTGAGAAACGCGGCCGGTGCGGTCGTTTCTCAGACGTCTGTTGCGGGCGGATTTTCATCGGTCCGTGCGGCCGACAATCCAGGACGATTCACCGAGCTCATCGCGACGATGGACGCTCAAGGTTTGATGACGGTGTACGTGAATCGCTCAGCCCGGAGCTCAATCACGCCTTTCAATCGCGGCTTTCTCAACAGCGCACACCTTGTCATCGGGAATGACTTGATCCCTTTGCAAAACAAACTCGATAACGGTCAAACCGTGATCGATGTGTCGAAACAGCGTAACTGGTCAGGTGAAATCGCGCATCTGGCGATTTACTGCCGGAGCTTCACGCGTGCCGAAATTCTTGGTGCAGTCGCCTTAAACAAAGCGTCTTCAGCGGTCGTAAAACCGGCGAAGACCGCGGTCGCAGACACGCGCATTCAAGCTCGTAAGATGGTTGAGCGTCTGACGGGTGGGCCGATTCCGGTTGATCACCCAATGGTTGTCGACGTGGAAGCCAAACTCATCGCCGGCGATCGTGTGGCTGCGGCGAAGATCGTGACGGGTGATGCGGCTGCGGGACTGGCAGGTCACCCAGATTTCTTGAACGTCGTCGTCAAACAACTGGCGGCGAAGATGTCGAATCGTGAAGAGACGATTCGCGTACCACTCAATGATATGTCGGCTTACTTCATCGGGATCACCCGCGATGAAAGAAGCGCGAAGGAGCTTTTAACGGAAGACGCCTATTATATGGCTGACACGACAAAAGCGAATGTTCGAAGCGACATGTTCAACGACCTTCTGTTGAGCAACAACCACTACGAAGATCTCGACAACGGTCACTGGGATCTTGGCAAGGTTCTCGTTCGTAAAACCGGTCAGCAAATCGCGACGACGATGCAAGGCGCTTACACGCCGAATCCGGATCCAGCGGGCGTCTTGACGTCACGCGCGTTCATGAGCGCGCACGCGATCGCTGGAACCAACCGTCGTTTGGTTGAATACGCTTTCCGTGAATTCATGTGTGTGCCGATGTCTGAGATGGCGGATACCTCAGCCTCTCCAGCGCGAATCGGTCGCGATATCGATCGTCTCCCGGGCGGCGATGCAATGAAGTTCGAGACGAGCTGTAAGGGCTGTCACACGGTCATGGACGGATTCAGAGGTGCGTTCTCGCACTATGACTTCGCTTCGACGGCGATCAACAACGTGACTTACAACTTCGTTCGCAACGCTCAAGTCAGCGCAAAAAACACGGCCTTCGGCTTCCCGAATGGCACGGTCGATTCGAACGGTGTCGTACGTAAGATGACCCACAACGAAGCGACGTTCCCGAACGGCTTCTTGATCACGGACGATTCATTCGTGAACAACGCCGTCGGTCTTGCGAACAAGTCGCTCTTCGGATGGAGAGGCGCTCAAGCGCGCGGCGGATTCGGTGTGAACCAATTTGGTCGCATGATCGCCGATTCGACCCGCTTCTCTCAGTGCATGGCAAAACGAGTTTACGAAACGGTCTGTCAAACGGCGCAGAAGAGCGACTCGAAAGTCACTCCGGTCGTCGAATCTCTCGCGCTCAAATTCGAAGCGAGTGGATACAAACTTCGTTCGTTGTTCCAGGAAGCCGCCGCAAACCCAGCTTGTGCTTCAGGCCAAGGTCGATAAGAGGGGCATGACGTGAACCAGAAAAACTACGCGTTCCGGAAAAAAGTGAAAGGCGTCTTGATGGCGGGATCATTGCTGATCACGTCGGCCCTCATCGGCGTCAACTGTTCGGGCTTCAAAGCGACCGCCGACGGAAGTGGCGACTTCGGATCCCTCGGCGGCGCCGACAAGGAGATGCAAGTCGGTTTCTTGTCGAGCGAGCAAATGTTGAAGTCGATGATCTCGGTCGCCGGTGTTGAGTCTCTTGGAGACGTCGCAACACCAGACGACTCGGCGATCGATATGACTTACCAACAGCGCGCAGGATCGTTGCCTTCGGTGCAAAACTTGACGGCGGCGACGGGTCCAACATTGATTGCGGTCACGAACCTGGCATCGACTGTCTGTAACAAATCGGTCAACAACGACATCGCGGCCGGTTCACCAACTGACCGCTTGTTCTTCCAGGAAGTGAATTTCAACGCAGGTCTCAATCAAGGAGCTGCGGCGTTTGTCCCGGGCTTCGAGCGTATTGCAAGAAACGCTTGGAGAAGAGACCCGACGGCAGATGAGATCGGGTACATCCAAGGCTTCGCTTCGGAGTTCGCCGATGGCGCAAATCTCACGGATAAAGAACAAGCGCGACTTCTCGCGGTCTCGATTTGCACAAGCGTTCTCTCGAGCATGGACGCCCTGACTTACTAAAAAGGAATTGAAGATGAAAACGAAAAAAGAAATTCCATTTTGGGCGGAGTTGAACCACGGCAAACCGACGAATCGTCGCGACTTCTTAGCGACCGGCCTGATTCCGTTTGCGGCGTACGCAGTCGCTCCGGCGATCGGGACCCTCCTTCTCCCTCGTGAAGCATCGGCTGCCGACAACTGCGCGGCGAACGCAGGCGGCGGAATGATTCCGTTCATCACGGTGAACTTAGCCGGCGGTCCTTCGCTCGCCTCGCAACTCGTCGTGAAGAACTTAAAAGGTGACAACTTAAAATCGTACACGCGCTTGGGCCTTGGTTCAGGGCCGGCAGTTTCATTCAACGTCGAGAAAGAGTTCGGCGGCGTGGAGTTTGCGGGAACGGCGATCGGCGGGACAACCCAAGGTTACGCCTCGAAGTTCTTGACGGGTCTGCGTGATCCGGGCGGCAACAACATCAACTCCATGCAACGCAACAACGTCGCGCTCGATAAGACCGCGTTCGTCTGGAGCGCAGTTTCATTGAACGATGACACGGCAGGAAACCAGCTCGACGTCACGGGTCTTGTCTTGAAGCTCGGTCTTGCGGGAACAAAACTTCCGAACTTGGGCCGTTCAGATACGTCGACGGGAATTTCGCAGGCCGCTTCGATGACGCCTCCGCCATCACCTTTCGTTGTCAACAGCGTGAATGATTTGGCGAACGCACTCGGTTACTCGAGCTCGCTCTCCGGTCTTTCGATCAAGCAAAAAGCGGCTCTCGCTAAAGTCATCGCGAACTCATCGAGCTCGCAGATCCAGCGCATGCGCGAAATGAACGGGGCGACGGTTTCGGCGCAACTCGCGGAGTGCGCGGGCTTACGGAACATCGATCTCGTCGCGTCGGGCGGCGGTGACGTCAATCCATACACAGTTTCGATCGGTGCACAGCTCGCATCGATTTGGGGTGTGAACGTCGGTGACCGCACATCGCAAAACGCGATTTTCGGCGCGATGGTCTATAACGGTATTTCGGGTAACGCCGCGACGGTGAACTTGAACATGGGTGGCTACGACTACCACGACGGAACTCGCACGACAGGCAACAACCGTGACTTCGCGGCGGGTGAAGTCGTCGGCCGTATCTTGAAAACAGCCGAGCTCCTCGGCAAACCCGTTTTCGTTTACGTCTGCGCAGACGGTGCGACGGTTTCGGCCGACACCGCCCTCACTGACGGGGCGTGGATGTCAGACCGCGGGATCGCCGGCATGCAGTACATGTTCTCGTACTCGCCAGCGGGTCGTCCGGCGACGAGCGGATCGCAAGTCGGTGGCTTCAACGAAGGCCAAGCAGCCGACGGCGCTTTCCCGACAGGCAACGACGCAAGCTTGGCGGCGCAAGCCGTGTTCTCAAACTATGCAGCCTTGAATGGACGCCAAGATTTTCTCGAGGCCAACCGGGTCGCGAGTGATGCGGGACTTCGCTCGCAGGTGATCAAGTTCCAAAAGGGCTAAGCGTTTTCAAAATTTAGGTTTTCGAGGCAAATGTGATTAAAGCGGGACGTATGCCGAAAATTCAGAAGTTCTATTTCGCTGTGTTGACGGTGTTTCTCACCGTTGGCTACACGAACTGTGGTCTTCCGTTCAGATCCGATAGCGACTTGACGAACTTCGCGTCGAGCCGTTCGCAGTGCGAACAGGATCTTGAAGCCGTTTACAAAACCACGTATCTCCCTCTGATCACGCAAAACTGCGCGAGCTGTCACAACGACGCGGGTGTCGCGCCTTTAAAAATCGCGAGCTCCGATCAATCTCTTGCCTTCAACGCATTCATGCAAGCCTCTGAAGGTCTCGTGGCTGCGAACGCGGTCAGCCCCTCTCACGCCGCCGGCCGCACCGGCCCGCAACTCCAGGGCGCGGTCGATGCCGCGCATGCCGTTTATCAACCGGCTTTCAATGACTACAACACGTGTCTCGCAAGCGGGAATGGGGGCGGAGGTTCGTCAGAGTCGTTTGACTTGAGCGAACAAAACTTCCCGAACCTTTATTTCCAAGACAACCAAACGGTGACGGCGACGTGGGATACGACTTCGCAAGGAACACCGGTTTCGAACCGCTTCCCGGGTTCGTTCAAAATGGACATCAAAGTTCGCTACGGCATGGTGAACGGTGTTTCTCAGCCGATCGGTTACACGTTCACGAACCCGCGCGTGCAGATGCTCACGGGTGAATCTGAAGTCGAAATTGAAGGCATCGTCGTTCGCGTCAACGGCGCGAAAGTCGCGGGCATGGAGAATTTCTTGTCGGCGCACGACGTCGCTCGCCGGATTGATCCGGTCATCTTCTATAACGGCAGCGTCAACGCGACTCTTCCGACCGTCATGAGCTCAGATCGCGTCAGTGTTTCGTTTGGCTTCATGAAGATTCGTGCGCGTACGGACGCGCTCGTCATCCCGCCGAATCCATCGTTGACGATTGCGAATATGTATTCGCGTGCGGCCACTCTCAACATCTCGGTTGGCGCCGACACGACGGCTCGTCGCTGGTGTTTGACGACGGTGAATCGTCGTCCGAACTCGACCGCGGAAGCTTGCCCTGGTTACGAGAACTCGCAGCTCGGTAACGGCTGGCTCACGGCTCGTCCTTCGACTTACAACTTGGCCGATATGGGACCGCTCCCGGCGCAAGGCGTTTCGACTCCGCTGTTCTTGTGGGTCGCAAACTCCGATTTGAAAATTAACCCGGGCGTGATCTCAGCCAACTTCATGATCGACACAACCGCACCTCAAGCGCCGACGATCGCGGTCAATATGACCGATACGCAGATCGCTGACTTCATTATTCCCGACGTGAACGAACCGATCACCGGTTGGTGCTGGAAAGAATCAGCGGTCTCTGATGGTATCGTGACGAACTACAACTGCAACTCGTTCCAGACGACGAAGCCGACGATGCTCGGATTGACGGGCGGAGGAACACGGTACGTTCGCGTGACGGTTCGTGACCGCGCCGGCAACACGAGTGACTCGGCGGCCGTGACGGTCAACAACACGCTTGGTCGCATCACTTACGTGCAGCTCACAGCTGCGAGCGGAAATCGAGCGGTCTTTACGAATCGCTGCGTGTCTTGTCACGGTGTCGGTCAAGCCGCGGAATCCGCGTGGAAGCTTTCGACGATGGCCGACACTCAAGCGCGCATCGATGAATCGTATTTGGATACTGTCGCGAAGAAAAACCAAGTTCGTCAAAACGCCGGCACGGTCGCGACTCCGGCAACAGCTACTCACTCAGGTCTTACATTGAGCGACCGCGAAAAGGCGTTGTTGACCCTCTGGTTCACGCAAACGTCGACGCCGGTGGAGAACTAAAATGCGCATCAAGCTAAATAACACCACGGGCCTTGTTCTCACTTTCGTCATGCTCTCGCTGTTCTATACGAACTGCTCGGTCATGGTTCCATCCAGTGAACTTTCAGAGTCGTCGCTCGGAGCGAACGTGAACTGCGACGCTGAACTTATGAAGACTTACCAGAGTACGGTTTATCCGTTCTTCCGTCAGTCGAACACGTGTATCGGCTGCCACGTCGAGGGCGGAACAGGCCTCGGCGTATTTGCATCGGCAAACGTCGAGCAATCTCTTGCGGCATTTCAGGGTGCGGGCTTCTCGAAGATTCAGTACATGGCGACGAACCCTCAGCACAAGCCGCCGTACACCGGCATTCAGCACCAGCCGGCGATGGATGCCATGGCGCCGGTCTGGAACGCGGCTGAGGTTTCGCATCTTTCGTGCGTGAGCAAATCGCAAAACGGCGGCGTCGATGAATCACTTTTGACGGCCGCGAAGCCGGCTCCGTCGATCTACTCGTCAACGAATTCGACGCAGACTTTGTCGTGGGATCTCGATCTCGGCTCAGATCTCTCGGGCACAAGCACGCGCTCAGTCCCGGCGCGTGCGACGATCGACGTAAAGGTTCTTTACCAAACCGTGAACGGTGTGAAAACCGCTCAAGGTTATATCTTCTCGAATCCAACCTTGCTCGTGAAGGCGACGGGCTCTCAGGTTGTCGTCGAAGGTCTATTCTTCCAGATTAACAATCGTCCGATCTCATCGCAGACGACGTTCACGTCGCTGAGCCGAGTGGTCGCGGGTGATCAAGCGATTCCGCTCATGGTCGCAAATGCGAACACGTTGATTCAGCCGATCGGCTCAAGCGACACGTTCCAGCTTTACTTCCGTCGCATCGTCACCGCGCAAGACACCGGCGATGCGACTCCTCCGCTCACACCGATCTTGTCGCTTCAGGACGCGACGACGGGTTTGACTGATTACGCTCGTCAGAGTGAGTTGAATACGTTCATCTTGCGCGACTCAGGAATTTTGCGTTGGTGCCTTCAGGAGTCATCGACGCCTCCGGCTTCGACTCAAGCCGCTTGTAACAACACGACGCCGGGTACGGTCAACGGATGGAATCTCACGCGTCCGACGAAATTCAATTTGTCGGCGGGCGACGGCGCGAAGACCGTTTACTTGTGGGTCGCCAACGATTCACTTCTCCTGAATTTGTCTCCGGCGTCGTTCACGATCACTCGTGACTCATCAGCACCGGCCGCCGCGACAATCGGCGCGATCAACGTCGGCTCGACGCAAGTGGCTTCGATGTCGGTTTCGCATCCGAACGAGTCGGGCGTATCGGGCTGGTGCGTGATCGAGCAGAGTGCGGCCCTGGGCGCACCGGGAACTCCGGCGCTTGATAATGCTTGCTGGCGCTGGACAGACTTGAACGCGAAGCCGACGACGGTCGGATTCAAAGGCGGCGGTCAACGGATGGTTCGTGTTTACGTGCGCGACCAAGCGGGCAACATCTCGGCTCCTTCGAATACGGTGACCGCGTCGAATCCTTACGGCGCGATTACGTTCTCGGAATTGACGAACGCGACGTCGAACCCTCGTTCGATCTTCACGAACCGCTGTTTGACATGTCACGGGTCATCTTCGAACCCGGGCTTCAGCAAACTTCAGTTGTTCCAGTACAACGGAGCGCTGATGGTCGTGAAAAACGGTCAGCTGGTCTCGCGTATCAACAACGTGTTGAGCCCGATGCCGAACGTGAGCGGCGGCTTGATGCCGCAAGAAGAGCGCGATTTGATTCGTTTGTGGACGATGCCAGAAGAGGGCATGAACCCATTAAACTAACGTGCGAAAGATGCGGCTTGGCGTTTGAGTGCCAAGCCTCTCAAGAGAGATGCTGGTGCATGGATCTCCCGGTTGTCACGAGTGTGCCACCGGAGTTTACGTCATGTCTCTGTCGCGACTGCTTAGTCGAGCTTGCGCAATCGCCATCAAGCCGTGACAGCGAAGAATCCGACGCGCGCTGAAAAGCGCGCGTTACTGATCACTGACCCACCGCGAGATTCGCGAGATCAACCTGGAACGTCGGACTAGCGACGATCGACTGACGATCACGCGCGAGACCACCGAACAAAGGAGCGTTGGTCGGAGCGAGAACCAAGAGATTCTCGGCGCCAGCCCCTTTTGACATCGAGACCGTCGTCGATGCGCCGCCGGCGAGAGTGACTTTCTCCGGCATACCGAAGTAAGCCGCTCCTTCGCTTGCGACGTTCACGCCAGTCCACTTGGTACGATCTTTCTCGAGGTAGTCATCAGGCATGACCGCGTTGAGCTCTTGATAAGTCGTTACGACCTGAACTGCGAGCTCGCCTGTTCCACGAACACGGAGGGCCGAGACGGGTGCTTCGACAATCGCAATCGTTGAAACTTGTGGAGCAAACATCGCGTTGATGTCGACCACCGCCGAAACATAAGACTCAGTGACACCTTCTTTTTTCGCCTTCGTGTCGATCTCGAACTGCTTGCGGAGATCACGTGCTTTTGCGGCATCGAGCAAGATCGAGCCAAATTCAGGCTGGGTGAGGCCTTTTAAGTGATCTTGTTTTGCGCCGACCAACTCTTGATCCGGGACACCGTCACGATCGGAGTCGATCAAAATCGACACTTCGCAGTTATCCCAAGTCGAAAGAGGTTCAAACAACTTCACCGCAAACTGCATCACCTGAACACCGTCGCGGGTGATCACGCGGTATCCGGCCTGTTGCAAGTTACAACCGCGCTCCATGAACTGATCGTGGAACGGATCTTCTTTTCGAGCGCCTTCGCCGAGCAAATTGAACAAGTAAACATCGCCGGCTTGCGAGCTCGCATTCTTCAACGTGAGATCGACCGCTGCACCTTGCGCATCGACCGCACCCGTTGAACGAACGAGAAGTGAACCCACGCCAATGTCCGAGGTCTTGTTCGCAATACCGATCACCGGAATGCGTGCGGCTTCTGCGCCCGCGGTGTTCAGGCGAATCATGCCGTCGAGTTCAGTCGACGTTTGTTTTAAAGAGGCCGTGTCGACGGTAAACGAAAATCCGAGAACTTTCGATTCGCCTGCCGCGAGAGTCAGTGTCGTCGGTCCCGAAGCCGAGAGACCTGCCGACATCTCGTAGGTCACGTCGAATGTCTGCGGTGCTTGCGCCAAGTTACGAACTGTCAACTCACGACGCATTTGTTTACGTGAGTCGATGGTGATTTCGCCTAGAGACAATGAAGCGGGGAGAGTAACAACCGACGCATCAAGCGCCTTCATGACTTGGACTCGGCCTGCGCCTTGGCGGCTCAGCGGATAAACCTTTTTCTCTGCATCGACCAGTGTCTTTGCCGTCGACATGACAACTGACTTGAGCTCTGCCGACGAGAGGCCTGGGTGAGCTTGTTTCATGAGTGCCATGACGCCCGCCATGTGGGGCGCGGCCATCGATGTTCCTGACATTTGAACGCCGGCCGTTCCTCCGCCCATCTTTGCCGAAATGATCTGCGCGCCTGGAGCCGCGATCTCAGGTTTCAAAAGCGCATCGAGCGAGCGAGGGCCTTTCGATGAGAAGCCGGTGATCGTGTCGATCAATTCTGGTTTTTCGATTTTAATAGGAGTGTTGAAAACGATCGAGACAGGACCTTTCGCCATCTGGGTCTTCAATTTATCGCCGACGTCTTTACGAATCATGATCGCCGGAATGTCGTATGTTTTTTCGCCGCCCATCGCGATCGGATCGCCATCGACATTGTTTGCGACAACCGCGCCAATGGCGCCGGCCTCAAAGGCGCGTTTCACTTTGACTTCGAACGTGACCGCACCGCGATCAATCAGCGCCACGTTACCCTTGAGCGAAGCCTTGACCGCGTCAGAAAGTTCTTCGTTTGCTGTGCCGATCGCGACAAGTGTGCCGTTCACGTCACCCGCATCGGCGATCTTCTTGCCGATCGTACCTTCGATCGCTTCAACGACGATCGATGCTTCATCGGTGGTCTTGAACTCGACCGCAC
>CAJYIL010000159.1 GCA_913774795.1 Pseudobdellovibrionaceae bacterium | reverse complement strand
ATTCACTCGACAGGCACGGTCGGGTGAATGAACGGGATGCTCGCACCCCAGAAGCTCATCACAAGATTCACGACATAAACGAGCGCGATTCCGAGAGTCGCGAGCGTGACGACGCGAACGAACATCGGCGTTGCGCGCAAAAGGCCCAGTCGGTAGCAGAGCAGCATTAATCCGAGAATCCCGAAGGTGAGCGTCATCGCGTTCGCGGCGACACCCGGCATGCGGGATTCGTAGACAATCGACAGCGCTCCCAAAAAGCAGCCTTCGAGGAAGGCATAAACTGGCGATGTGTAGGGAGCGAGATTGGGTTTGAAGATCGTCACGAAAGCGGCCACCAGGCCACCAATCGCTCCTCCGAACATGACGACCGGATTGGCTGAATTCCATCCGATGAAGGCACCGGCCATCAGGATCAGAAACAGAATTCCGGCTTTGTTGATCGCGCCCGACATCGTCATGAGACCTACGTCATCGCGCTCGAAGGCGAAGGTGTTTTTACGGAAAGCAGGGTTGTTTGATTCCACGTGAGAACTCCTCTTTTGAAGTGCCCTTATTCTAGCTGAAGTGCGGAAAATGAGCGCAAAAATCTCGCTTTGAGACGGTCCGGTGCGGCGTATTCGAGGCCAGTTCGGTCTAAGTCTTGCTCGATCTGATTCGTATGCTGAGAGATATCGCAGACTACTTCAAAGTCATGGGCCTCGTTCTCGCTTATGCCGCAATTACGCTTTTCATGGCCTTGCGCGCCGAAGCTCAAGCCCGAACCGGCGAGCCCGTGCTCCGTGCGGCCCCGTTTCAGACGTTCGAGGTCGATTACGGGCACGAATCGCTTCGTGAAGGCGTTCACTCCGAATTCGGCCACTTACGTGGCTGCATCATCTACCTCGAAGGTCTCGGAGACTCGGTGCTGAACCACGAACCGCTTTTCCGCGCCTTCGCCAAAGCCGGCTACCGAACCCTTTCTTTCGATTACTTAGGTCAGGGCGGAAGCTCGGGTCGCATGTCTGACACGCGCGTCGAAGACGCGAAAATCCCGTTCTACGAAATCGGAAACCAAGCTCGCTTCATTTGGAATCGTCACCGCGAATGCGCGCAGTCTAAAAAATTCGTTGTCGGTTGGTCGACCGGAGGACTCGCGGCTTTCAAGTTAGCGGTCGAGAAATGGGCTGACGCTGTCGTGTTGCTCGCTCCTGGTCTTTATCCGAAAACCTTCGTTGGCGAATCGTCGAACAACTCCTCGCTTCTCTGGAAAATCGTTTCCTTGCGCGGCGGATGGCCTTCGTTTTATCCAGTGATTTCTCTCCGGTCGTTGACCCGGGATCTCAATCGCTCGGGTGCACATATCGATGCGGTGAAGCCCACGTCGCCAACGGCGGTTTTGCCGTTTGCCAAAAATCTGATCTTTACGTCAATGCTCTATCGGTCAAGCCGCACAGATGTCCCGGGTCTTGCTCTCCTTTCGGGTGCCGAAGATTCTTACGTGAGCCTCGCTCCGAGTTTAAAAATGTTTGCGAATCGCGAGAAACTCCCTCACTTCAGCGCGCACGTTTATCCGGGTGCTTTGCACGAACTCGATAACGAGATCGAAACCGTTCGTCTCGATGTGCAGGCGAGAAGTGTTGAGTTCTTCAACTCGATTCGATAACCCTTTCTTGCGATCTCGGCGTGGGCTATGTTCGGCCCATGCGAGTTGTTCATCCGGCCCAAGCTAAAGGTAAAAAAATCGTGATCGTGATCGGCGGAGGCTTCGGTGGTCTCAACACCGCTCTCGCTCTCGCCGAAAAATCAGATGTCTTCGTGATCCTCATCGATCAGCGAAATCACCATCTCTTTCAGCCGCTTCTTTATCAGGTTGCGACAGCAGGCTTAAACCCCGGCGACATCGCGTTGCCGATCCGCGCTGAGTTCTCCGATATCTCAAACGTCGAAGTGCATCTCGGTACCGTCGAGAGAATCGATCTCAAAGAACGCGTCGTTTACGGTTCCGATATCGAAATTGAATTCGACTTTCTTGTGCTCGCCTGCGGCGCGCAGCACTCATACTTCGGTCATCCGGAGTGGGAGCCTTATGCACCAGGCTTGAAAACGCTCGAGCAAGCCACCGAGATTCGCCGTCGTATCCTGACGGCATTCGAAGAGGCGGAGAACGAACTCGATTCCGAAAAACAAAACTCGCTCCTCAATTTCGTCGTCGTCGGCGGTGGCGCCACGGGAGTCGAACTTGCGGGCGCGATCGCCGATATCGCGCGAACCGTGATCGTCGATGATTTCAAGCGCATTGATCCAGAACGTGCTCGAGTCATTTTGATCGAAGCGGGTTCTCGTCTTTTGGCCGCCTTCGACCCTGAACTCTCGGATCGAACCCGCGAAGATCTTGAAGAGCTCGGCGTTGAGGTTCGGCTCAATTCACGGGTCGAGAAAATTGACGAGACCGGCGTGCGTGTCGGAACAGATTTTATTCCGTCGCGCTCAGTCTTCTGGGGTGCGGGGGTGGCGGCACGGCGCCTCGATTTCTCGGGGGCCAATGTCGAACTTGATCGCTCGGGCCGCATCGTTGTCGGCCGCGATCTCGCACTGCCGGGATTCGCAAATGTTTTTTGCATCGGTGATCAGGCGGCGGTCCCGTGGAAAGACGGCATGATCGTGCCAGGTCTTGCTCCGGCCGCGATTCAAGAAGGTAAGCACGTCGCTTCACAAATCTTGGCGGTGATCTCGAATCGAAAACGCCGCGATTTCTCTTACCTCGACAAAGGCATGATGGCGACGATCGGTAAAAACCGGGCCGTCATGCAGGCGGGCGGGATTAAGATGAGCGGATTCATCGCTTGGCAAGCTTGGTTGTTCGTTCACATATTCTATTTGATCGGTTTTAGAAACCGCGTCTCCGTGATGAGCCAATGGGTTTGGAACTACCTTTTCTCGAAGCGCGGCGCGCGTCTGATCACCGAACGTGATTGGCGCTTGGTGAAATCGCAAGCGGCGATGGCGTCAACACCTTCACCGGGTGGCGGGCGCGCTCCTTCGTCGTGATCGGCGTTTGTATCATCGGGGCCGGGTTTTCCGGCTTAGGTCTCGCGATCCGTTTGCGCCAAGAAGGCCGCGAAGATTTCGTGATCCTTGAGCGCGGTCGCGAGGTCGGCGGCACGTGGCGCGACAACACCTATCCGGGCTGTGCTTGCGATATTCAATCGCATCTTTACTCCTTTTCGTTTGCGCCCAACCCCGATTGGAGTCGCGCGTACTCGCCTCAGTCCGAAATACTTCGCTATCTCATCGACTGCTCCGAACGATTCGATGTTCGCCGCTTTTGTCGCTTCGGCGTCACTGTGGTTGGTTGCGAGTGGTCAGGTGATCACTGGGTTGTCAAATGTGCCGACGGTTCAGAGATCGCGGCTCATTCGGTCGTGATGGCAGTGGGTCCTTTGAGCGAACCTTCAATTCCGTCTTTCGACGGGGTCTTTCGCGGGCCGCGGTTTCACTCCGCAAAGTGGGAGGCCGGTTTCGATCCGCGGGGTTTGCGAGTCGGTGTCATCGGCAACGGAGCATCGGCTGTTCAGTTTATCCCGTTTCTCCAGCGCGAAGCCTCTCGTCTGGTTCTCTTTCAGCGAACGGCGGCGTGGGTCGTGCCGAGGCCCAATCGTGTTTTCCACGGCCTTGAGAAATCTGTCTTCAGAAAACTGCCTTTCGTGCGCGCGATTTTGCGCGCGGGAATCTACTGGGCGCGGGAGGTGTTTTCATACGCGTTCCGCTACCCGAGGATCATGCGCGTCCTTGAATGGATGGCGCTTCGTCAATTAGCACGCGACGTAGGCGACCCTGTTTTACGTGCGAAACTCACGCCTTCATACACGATTGGTTGTAAACGAATCTTGTTGTCTGACGATTACTGGCCTGCTCTTGCGGCGCCAAACGTCGAAGTCGTGACCGAATCGATCCTGCGACTTGAAGATCGCGCTGTGGTCACACGCGACGCCGCAGGTCGGGAGTATCGCCATGAACTCGACGCTCTTATCTATGCAACCGGCTTTCGGGTGACCGACTCTCCGTTTTATTCGCGGGTCATCGGCCGCGGCGGGCGCTCTCTCGCGGAGGTCTGGAATGGATCGCCAAAGGCGTATTTGGGAACAACAACTCGCGGGTTCCCGAATTTGTTCTTCCTTCTGGGTCCCAATACCGGATTGGGGCATACCTCGGTCGTTCTCATGATCGAAGCCCAGATCGAGCATCTTCTTAAATTATTGCGTCGTTTGCGGTCTGCGCGGGCTCTCGAGCCACGCTCCTCCGCGCAAGACGAGTTCGTGCGGGCAGTCGATCGTGATGTGCAAAACACCGTCTGGAATACGGGCGGGTGCCAAAGTTGGTATCTCGACCGAACGGGCCGCAACTCCACCATCTGGCCGAAGTCGGTTGTCAGCTACCGAAAACTGATGGAGTCTAAAAACCTCGAAGGGTATGAGGTAAGAGAGTGACACCGCCGGCTGGCCCATTTCGCAAAACAGCTTTAATCACCGGTGCGGCTCGCGGCATCGGTGAGGGAATCGCGCGCGAACT